>JAIFNK010000291.1 GCA_020047775.1 Akkermansia sp.
TGCTGCGATTCTCGTTAGGACTTGGCGAGGCCGGGATCTGGCCCGCCGCTTCCAAGATTGTTTCCGAGTGGTTTCCCTCGCGCGAGCGGGCACTTGCCATCGGCTTCTACACCATGGGCGCGACGATTGGTGCGACCCTCGCGCCTTACATCGTCATTCCGCTTGCCCAGTATGACTACGCCACCAAGTTGCCATGGGTGAATGCGTTGTTCGGCCACGGAACCGGTTGGCGGATGGCGTTTCTTTTGACCGGCCTCGCGGGTTTCTTATGGGTCATCCCGTGGCTCTTGCTCTACCGTCAGCCACGCCAAAGCCGTTTCCTGTCAGCAGAGGAACTGGAACTCATCGAAGACGGCGGCAAGGACAACCTTGAGGCTAACGAACCCGCATGGAGCTGGGGCCGGGTTCTGGGTTTCAAGCCGCTATGGCTGCTGCTTTTCGCCCGCCTGCTCACCGACCCCGTGTGGTATTTCTATCAATTCTGGTTCGCCAAGTATCTGAACACCGGACGCGGTGTCACCCAATCCGACCTAACCATCACCTGGATCGTCTATGCCGCCGCCGGAGTCGGCTCGCTGGCGGGCGGTTGGTTTTCCGGCCTGCTCATCAAACGCGGCATGTCTCCGGTGAAAGCACGCCTCGCCGTGATGCTCGGCTGTGCCTGCATCATGCCGGTCTCGCCCCTGGTCTCCAGCGTCGGCGGATTGCCGCTCGCCATGGTCTTCACCGCCGTCGCCGTGTTTGCCGCGCTCTCCTGGTTGATCAACATAAGCGCCCTGATCGTGGACGTTTCACCCAAGCACTCGCTCGGCACCATCTTCAGCGTCGTCGCGGCGGGAAGCACCATCGGCGGCATCATCATGAACATGATCGTCGCCGCCATGGTCTCCGGTCCGTCCACCAAAGCCGCCGGGTTTCTGGATCTCGGCTTCCAGAAAATCATGGGACCGCTGCTGGAAATGGTCACTGGCAAGGGATACAGCCCGTGGTTCCTCGCCATGGCCTTCCTGCATCCGCTCGCCCTGATTTTCCTCTGGGTCGGTGGCATCCATCGTCCGCGCAAAAATCCTGCCTAAAACCTAACCCATTTATCCCATGTTAATCGAAGCACCTGCTAACAAACGCTCCCTGAATCTCGTCGAAATCGACGCCGGCCTCGTCGTCGTCGGTGGCGGTCTCTCCGGAGTCTGCGCCGCCATCGCCGCCGCCCGCCACGGGGTGAAGACCGTGCTCGTCCAAGACCGTCCGGTTCTCGGTGGCAACGCCTCCAGCGAGGTCCGACTTTGGGTGCTCGGCGCAACCTCGCACATGGGCAACAACAACCGCTGGTCACGCGAAGGCGGGATTCTCAACGAAATCCTCGAGGAGAACCTCTATCGGAACCGCCTCGGCAACGGACTGATCTTTGATACCATCTTGTTGGAGAAGTGCATTCGGGAGGAAAACCTCACGTTGCTGCTCAACACCGCCGCCTACAAGCTGGACAAGAGCGACCCCGACACGATCTCGGCGGTGCATGCCTTTTGCCCGCAGAATTCCACCCGCTACCTGCTGCGCGCGCCGTTGTTTTGCGATGCCTCCGGCGACGGACTGGTCGGCTTCATGGCCGGCGCCGCATTCCGGATGGGCGCGGAGTCGAAAGAGGAGTTCGGCGAGGGCTTCGCGCCGGATGCCGAATACGGACAGATGTTAGGTCACTCGATGTATTTCTCCACCAAGGACGTCGGCGTGCCGGTGAAGTTCGTGCCGCCGAGCTGGGCCTTGAAGGATATCACGAAAATCCCGCGCTACCGGCAGTTCAACACCAACATGCAGGGCTGCAATTTCTGGTGGCTCGAATACGGCGGCCGCCTCGACACCATCCATCAGACCGAGGAAATCAAGTGGGAGCTGTGGAAAGTCGTCTATGGCGTGTGGGACTATATCAAAAACTCCGGCAATTTCCCCGAGGCGGACACCATGACGCTCGAATGGGTCGGTCATGTCCCCGGCAAACGCGAGAGCCGCCGCTTCGAAGGCGACTACCTGATCCGCCAGCAGGACGTAGTGGAACAAACCCACTTCGACGACGTCGTGGCCCACGGCGGCTGGGCGGTCGATCTCCATCCGGCCGATGGCGTTTACTCGGAGAAAAGCGGCTGCACCCAGTGGCATTCGAAGGGCGTCTATGGCATCCCGTGGCGCTGCTACTACAGCCGCAATATCAAGAACCTGTTCCTCGCCGGGCGCATCATCAGCGCGACCCACGTCGCCTTCGGATCCACCCGGGTGATGGCCACCTGCGCGGCGGGCGGCCAGGCCGTGGGCACCGCCGCCGCGCTGTGCCTTGAGCAGGGTTGCCTGCCAGCTGATCTATCATCCGGTGAGCGTTTGAACGAACTACAACTCCGGCTCCAGCGCGACGGCCAGTTTCTCCCGGGAAAATTTCTCGCAGATAATGCCGATCTCGCCTCACAGGCGACCGCCAGCGCCAGTTCGCGGTTGATCCTTTCCGGGCTATTTCCTAACAAAGCATGGATCCGCCTCGACAGCAATTGGGCGATGCTGGTTCCACTGGCCATCGGAACGTGTCCGGGCGTTTCGTTCGAAGTCTCCGCCGAGCAGGCCGGTGCCTTGCGGGTCGAACTGCGGTGCTCGGAGAAATCCGGAAATTTCACGCCGGAGGAACTGATTGAGGCGATCGAAATTCCGTTCGGCGAAGGCACCTCGACGCTCACCGCCCGCTTTGCCACGCCGGTCGCGAAGAATGGCTATCATTTCATCAAACTCTGCGAAGATCCTTCAGTGCGGGTCCGGCTCAGCGACGCCCGTCTAACCGGCGTGTTGGCGGTGACGACGGCCTTCAACAAGGCGGTCGCCAAGTCCAGCGTGCAGGAGCCGCCGGCGGATATCGGCATCGACCGCTTCGAATTCTGGCTGCCCAAGCGCCGCCCGGACGGCCTCAATCTCGCGATGACCTTCGAGCCACCCATCGATCATTTCGGCCCCGCCAATGTCATCGGCGGACCATCCCGTCCGGTCGATGCGCCGAACGCCTGGGTCGCCGATCCCGCCGATCCGAATCCGGAACTGCACCTCGACTGGGACGCACCGGTCGCGCTCGGCCGCGTGCGGATAGAATTCGATCCCGACTGGGATCATCCGATGGAGTCCGTGCTCATGACGCATCCGGAAGAAGTGGTGCCGTTCATGGTGAAGGATTTCGATTTGCTGAATGACGGCGGCAGGGTCGTCCAGTCGGTACGCGATCACCACGGCGCAATTCACGAATGGCGGCCGGAGGAGCCTATCCTAACAAAGCGGATCACTCTGCGGGTGCTCGCCACCCATGGAGCACCGGCTGCGGTGTTCCGGGTGAGTGTTTTCGCTTGAGACATTCGCCAAATTGAACTCCGGGCCGCGCCCCAAAAAACAAAACAAGAATCCTGCCATTCCCGAGCGCCTCTCTTGCCTGTGGATCCCCATCAACGAAAAAGAAAAACCACCACACCATGAATCGACGCCACTTGATGAAACTCTCCCTTATGGCAGCGCTCACGCCTGCCGGACGGATCCATGCCGCCCCGAAGCCCCTCAAGGATAAAAGCGGCTCCGCCAAAAAGGGTCTCGGAATCAGCGGCAAGGCACCGGATTTCGAGCGCAAACTGAAATCGCTGAATTGCAAATGGTTCTACAATTGGACGGGTGCGAAGCCAGACGACTCACCCAGGAACATTGAATTCATTCCGATGATTTGGAAATACAGTGGAAACCCGATAGCCGTCGAAAAAGCCGCAGCGGTTGCGAAAAAGGAAAATGCCAAGGAAATCCTTGGGTTCAATGAACCTGACCGCTCAAGCCAATCCAACATGACTGTCGAGCAGGCACTCGAAGCTTGGCCGCTTCTTCAGAAGACCGGTCTCCGCCTGGGCAGTCCCGCCTGTGCACACCCCGACAATGATTGGATGAAAGAATTCATGGAAGGAGTCAAGAAACGCGACCTGAAAGTCGATTTCATCTGCGTCCATTCATACGCTGGCTCGAATGCCGATTCCCTCATCAAACGGCTAGAGGCGGTCCATAAACTCTATGACAAACCCATCTGGATCACTGAATTCGCCGTCGCAGACTGGAATGCTCGAAGTCTGGCCGAAAATCGGTTGAAGCCGGACGATGCGTTGAAGTTCATGAAGGATGTTTTGCCTAAACTCGATCGACTCGACTTTGTCGAACGCTATGCGTGGTTTCCCGCGGACTTCGACAGTGCGCCACTGGGCCATAGCGCGCTTTGGGACGCCGATGGCAAACTGACGCGTCTCGGTGAATGCTATCGAGACCATTGAGGATGAGTTTGAGGCGATTCAATGCGAATGCAAATCGCGGTTGTTTCACTTTGAGCCTTTCATGCCCCTAAGCGAGCTGGCGCGGGTTCATGGTTCCGGGGCGGGAGGAGTGACCTGGAAAGGAAGCACGCTGGCGGAGCCGCCGCCCTTGTGATCGATGGCATAGACCATGACCAGATAGTCGCCCGGAGTTTCCGGGGCCTTGACGACGGATTTCCTGCCAGTCGCCTGGGTGACCGGGCCGGAGACGGCGGTGGTCTTGCGGACCTTCGATTTGAGGATCCAAGTCACGAAACCAACCTTGTCCCCATTGGAATCCTCCGCTGCCAAATTCAAGGCCATGGCCTCTCCGGGGCGGGCCTGCCTGGATCTAGCACCTCCCTCAAACTCCAGCTTGGAAAGCACCGGGGCGCGGTTTCCCTTGATCCGCTTGCCGGTGAAGTGCTCGACCATCGCATCCGCCTGCGGCGTCATCAACTTGTGGTCGAATGACGGCGGACCTTTCTTTCCCTCGGGATCCGGATTCAATAGAAGGCTGAAGTAGGTCGGACGATCATCCACCGCATAATGTCCCCAGAGAAAAATCGTCGAACCCAGACAGAGCGACGATGCGTCGATGGCGGTGTAGCAGTCCTTCAAGTCTTTTACCTTGTTGATCACCGGTTCGTCCAAGGGAACCTCCCACTCGGTTTTTTGAAAATTCCATGGGCCGTTGGTATTGAACTCGGACATGTAGAACGGTTTACCCCAGAGCTCCTCGGTCTTTTTGATGGCGCCGCGGACTGCGCCACGACTATAGCTTTGAATCCCGAGCACATCGAGGTCGGGGGCGAACTTCTTGACGGCGGCGATCGCATCTGGCTTGGCATTGACCATCGTCAGACTGGTGATGTGGTGCGGGAAACGTTTGTGGATTTCCTGTGACATGCGGTTGACCACGCGCAGATGGGGTTCGTCGAGGTGGACCTCGTTGCCGAGTCCCCACATCAGGATGGCCGGATGGTCGCCAATCGCTTCAACCTTCCGGATGAAGCTTTCGACCATCTTGTCGCCTTTGGCGTTGTAGTCGAAATCCCAAAAGCCGCCTTCCTTGCCCTTGTTCTTGCCATGGTGTGGCATCCATTCGCTCATGATCATCTTCATGCCGAGACGGTGGGCATCATCGAGCTTCTTCCGCATGATTTCAGGTTCGCCGAGGATATATCCGCGCACGGTGTTGACGCCAAGCCTGGCTAACCGATCCATGTCGCTATCCCCGCAGACGCCCTTGATCTGGAAGGACTCGAACCGCTCGAACCGCTTGTGTGCGATCCCGGACAAGCCATCGGGAACGACGAAGGAGCGGGCGATGACCGAACTGGTCAGAAGCAGGGCGATGAGAGGTAGTCGGTATAGGATAGTCATTGGAAGTGGCTGTCGGAGAAGAAGAAGTGGGTTGGCATGGTGGCAAACTGATTTGATAACTAATGTTTCATCACATTCGCTCCGCCTTTGTCGAACATTCCATGCAGCTTGTCCTTGAATCCCTCCTACCCGTGATTTTCCAATGCCTCGCGCAATCGCCGGGCGACCGGGCCGGCCGGGAGCTCACGGTCGCCAAGCCGTGAGAGCGGCACGGCTCCGATAGTGGACGATGTTAGAAAAACCTCCTCGGCCGCGTGCAGGTGTTCGAGCGTGAGCGGGCCGACTTCGCAGGGGATGCCGGTTTCTCCGGCGAGTTCGATGATCACCTCGCGGGTGATCCCCCCCAAACAGCCGGATTCGAGGGACGGTGTTAGGATCGCACCGCCGATCACGAGGAAGAGGTTGGCGGTGGCGGCTTCACAGAGGTTGCCCGCGGTATTGAGAAAAATCGTTTCGTCGAAACCCTGCCGCCGCGCTTGATCGAGGGCGATTAGATTTTCAGCGTAGGAGGCACATTTCAGTCCGGCGAGGGGCGAGAGTTCGTTGCGAGGCCATGGGGAGAGGCGAGCGCTGAGGCTTTGCGGCGGGATCAAGGCCGGCACGGCGGCCATCATGACAAGCCGATCATCTCCAGGTGTGAGGTCGTGGATGGGCCCGCTGCCGGCGGTCACGGTGAGACGGATGCGCGCGCGACCCGTGCTGAGGTGGTTCTTGGCGAGGAGCTCGGGAACGATTTCGTGAAACGCGGGAAACTCGACCGGCCAGCCGAGTTTTTCATGGCCGTGGCGCAAACGTGCGAAATGGCGGTCGGCGAAGTGCAACACGCCGTCAGAGGCGAGCATGGTTTCAAACAGCCCGAGCCCGTGGATGGCTCCGCGGTCCATGGGTGAGGAGAGGAAATCCTGAGGATCGAGCCATTGGCCGTTGCACCAGATTCGCTTCATCGGTGCGGATATTGGCGGTGGAGCAGGACTTGTAAACCCCGGATGCTGGACTGACGAATTCCGGCTTTGCCACGTTCGGCAACCGTGGCAACCTGCCGCGCATGCGGTTTTTCATTTTTCTCAGCGGCGCGGCGATTTTGGCGATGGGTGGGGCGGCGATGCGCGTGCTGGCAAGGGCGGACTCGCTGGGGTTCTTCCAAGGGGCGCTCACCTTGGGCGGCGGCCTCGTGATCTGCGGACTTTTTTCGATTAAAATGCATTGGCACGGCGTGATCGGCGCGGGAATCCTGGCCCTGCTCGGGGCGGCCCGCGGATTGGGAAACCTGCCGGGACTGGCGAAATTCATCACCGGGGACCGTCCTCATGGATCGACTCCCTTGCTGGAGTTCGGGGTGACGTTGATTTGCCTGCTGCTGTTGGTGAAGGTCATCCGGGCGCTTTTTCAGGAGCGGGTGCGCCGGATGCTGGAGTCGGAGGAGTGACCGGAGTGACCGGAGCAGGGGCAGCGGGCTTCGGCGCGTCCGGAACACCCGGCACCGGCGGAACCGGCACCGGCGGCGCGGGTTTCGGCAGCAAATCCTGCCATTGGTGCAATTCGTAGCCCTCACCGAGACCGCCGATTTCTCCTAGCAGCTCATGGCAGCGCTGACGCCATTTTTCATAATCCGGCGGGCCACGCTCGGCCTCGCGACTGCCGGGGAAGACCACATAGGTGACTTTCAAATCCGAAACCGGGCGACTGTAGGAGGACGCTTTCGGGT
>JAIFNK010000326.1 GCA_020047775.1 Akkermansia sp.
AGATGGCGGCCTCCTTGAAAACACCCATCGACGCCGACGAATCCAGCACGATGGCGATGCGCTGGACGCTGCCGGATTTCTGAATGCGGGGTTCCGCCAGAAACCACGCCAGCAGCAGCACCGCCAGCAGCTGCATCCACAGCGGGATGGACGGAATGATCCGCTCCAGCCGCCGGCCGCTGGCGGCGTCGCGCTGGGTGCGCTCTAGCAAAAACAGCGTGGAGACCGGGAGTTCCACGGCTTTCCGCTGGAGGAAATGGATCGCCAGCACGGCGGGGATGCCGAGCAGAGTGAGAAGTCCGAGAGGATTTGCGAGAGTGAACAAGGAAGAAGTTGAGAGTCTATGGTTGATGGATGATAGTCACATCGTGTAAGCGATTTGCGTCGGCGGTTGAAATCGTTTTCTTCATTGTGCGGTTCCGGAGCTCAGGCCTCGGCGAAGCATCGGAAGATCGAAATGGCAGAATCATTTGTGGCAGAATCATTTTTCAAGAGTTCTGAGGGTGACCTGGTGGTTGTTGAAATTGATCCAGTGTATGGACTTTAGGTGAGTATGGCTCAAAAGGCGGCGGATATGGGTTTCGTGAGAGCGGTGGTGATGCTTTGTGGCAGACAAATGCCATGCGGAATCGGATGAGAGCATGCACATTTTCTGGGATCCGATGATACGGCCGTCCACGGAGATGTCGATATTCCGCAATGGATCAGTTTCGTCAGCCATGAGAAACAAGAGCGCTTCCCGATACAGGCTGATTTCCAGAAATGTCCCCCAATCGCCGAGGAGTGCGCAGAGAGTCTCCTTCAGGCGATCAATTGGGGAGGCCTGGTCCCTTGATGATTCATCGCTGAATTGGAAGGCTGTCCGCTCTCCATGTGACAGGCGCGTAGATACGAATTGTGATTCGAGGGATCGCGGCCGGAAATTGAGAAGCTTCCCGTGACTGAGGCCTGTCAGTAACAGGTAGTGGATTAGTTGCCTTTCATGGGAAGCGTTCAGGTTCACGGCGGCCTTCAGCTCATAAATAAAGCTGTCTTCCACCAGCAAGTCGATGAAGTATGATTTCTTGAATTCTCCATGGAATACCCGGATTTCGACTTCCCGGCGAACATCGATGCCGCTTCTCAAGCAACATTCGCACAACTCGTTCTGATAGAGTGACTCATCAAGGAATCTCCCCAACGAGTTGTGGATGTTGAACGCGTGCCGCATGATGACCTTGTCAACTGCGTGAAAACGATCCTGTCCGCCCGCTGGAACTTTCAAATCACATTCAACCGGCATGATGACCTCCCGTCTTCAATGATTCTGCAATAAATGATTCTGCCATGTCGGTTTTCCAGTGTTTCACTTACGCCGGTTCAAGCGCTCCGGCGGGAACGGCTTCGCGGAAGAGGACGGTGGATAGATCCTCCTCCGCCGGGATGCGGGCGAAGGCGGCCTGGTGGCGGCGGGCGTGTTGTTTCCAGAGCGCGAAGTGATTCACATAGGCTTCCTGATAGCGGCGCAGCGTGGCCGGCTCGATGCGGTGCGGGTGGTGCGAGTTCCTTTCGGGATCGATGAATTCGTAATTGCCCGACCACTCCGGGCGCGCTTCGGCTTCGAGGAACGGCGAGAAGATGACGACGCTGCCATGGCGCTGGCCGAGGTGGCGGACGATCGGCTCGGGATCGGCGGCGAACAGCAGGTCGGATAGCAAAACGCGGATCGCATTCGCGCGCAGCGGCAGGCGGGTGAGGTCCGGGGCTTTCGCGGAGTCCGTGGCGGGAAGCTTGCGGGCGGTTTCCAGCCACTGGTGGCTGCGCAGGGTGGCGGGGTCAAGGGGCAAGGTGGCGTCGCCGCGGACGGCGTGGAGCGCGAGCGAGGCACCCGCGGCCTGCGAGCTTTCGGCGATCAGATAGAAAATCTCGGCGGTGCGGGCGGCTTTTTTTTCGTCGAAGAACATCGACTCCGAGGCGTCGAGGATCAGGTCCACGACCGGCCTGACCTCCTCGCGGAAGAGTTTCATCGTGTAGCTGCCGGTGCGGGCATAGGCCTGCCAGTTGATGTGGCGCGGATCGTCGCCCGGCGAGTAGGCGCGGTGGTCCTGGAAATCCATGGAAGATCCGGTGCCGCCGCCTGTGAACTCGCCGGCCTGGCCGCGCCAGACGCGGGAGCGCAGCGGCAACCGCACCCGGCCGGCGGCGGCGAGGGCGTGGGAATGGCACTGCTGGAGGGCGGCGAGATTCATGATTCCGGTAGGGACGTT
The DNA here is from genome assembly GCA_020047775.1 of Akkermansia sp. Taxonomy (GTDB): domain Bacteria; phylum Verrucomicrobiota; class Verrucomicrobiia; order Verrucomicrobiales; family Akkermansiaceae; genus Luteolibacter. Next base: position 2,247 of record JAIFNK010000326.1, read on the forward strand.
AGAGGCGGCGCGTCACTGCCGAGTCCGGCCCGTGCTTCGTCGAAAGTCTCGCGGTATTTCCGGTAGGCGATGCAGGCGGTGCCCAGCAGCAAGATGAGAATGATGAAATCGACTACCATCACGGCGGTGAGAAGCTGGCTTTTTTCAAAGCTCCTTTCTTCCACCATCGTCAGGAAAATCAGCGGATTCCAGGCGAAGAACCAGAGATACTTCTCGTGACTGTTCATGTTCGCGAAGATCGCCGGGATGATGGTGAAGATGACCAATACCAGGAGGAAGACGACGAAGTTGGTGAAGCGCTTGTTTTCCTGCTTGCTGAAGTTCGCCGCCAACAGGGCGGGTAAAAGGATGCCGCCGACGATGGAGAGGCTGATGATGAGGATCTCGATGTCGTATCTGGAACCTGGCCCCGGTCCTGCCGATAAAAAGCATCCAGCGCCGCTGATGGCGAGCAGCAGCGTGGTGTAGAAGACGCCGGCAGGCCAACCGGGTAGCAGGAAGATCGCCGCCAGCTTGCCCGGCAGGCCTCGCTTGACGAAGGGCTTGCAGATCGGCGGCAGCATGATGGATGGTTCGGTTAGGGCGGTGATGACCGCGGGGGCGAGGATGATTCCGAAAACCACCGGCATGATCCGGTATTCCACGTCGGGATGCAGCCCGATGGCGGCCGCGATGCAGGTGAGTGCCAGCGCGACCAAGCGCCGGGCGGTCGAGTGGTTTTCCGCGACGGGGGCGATCACGGAGGTGCCGAATGAAAGCGCGCACCAGCCGAAATAGGCGATGAAGCAGAGGTAGGCGAGGATGGAAAAGCGCGACTCCCAGGTAGAGAGCGTGCAATAGTCCATGAAGTTGTTGAAGCCGCCGCGGAACAGGATCATCGGGATGATTTGCAGGGTGAGAATGAAGCCTACGACCGGCAGTACCCGCAGAATCTTGGTCGAGTTGCCGGACAGGCCGACCATGACGGCGGTGAGCGCCATGGAGGTGAGGAAAAGCAGGGTGAGGAAAACCATCTCACCGAGCAGGACCATCCCGCCGAAGAAGTAGCGTAGAATCAGATAGGGAATGATGGTGATGAGGATCGGTGTGGTCTGGCTGACGATCGCAATCCATTTTCCGAAGACGATCCGCCACGCGCTCAGGCGGGTGAGCGCCATCATTTCGATCGTATTGCCGGTGATTTCCGATGACAGCGCGTTGGCCCCGCGCATCGGCTGGATGACGAGGGCGGCGGCGGCGAAGAGCGTGAAAATCACTCCGGAGGCGAAGGAACCGGCGTTGTCCGAAGTGGACGCGGTGCCGGCAGATAGAAGGATGAACGCGAGCAGTCCCTGGAAGATGAGGAACAACATGGTGAAGCCGCGCGCGCGCATTCCCTGGCGCAGTTCCTTGACCAGCATCGGCGAAAGCTTGTCGGGGAAATCGGTGAGGTGGGTGAGGGCCATGGGAGAGGTTGAGAGTTGAGAGTTGGGAGGTAGAGATGAATGAATGAATGAATGAAAGCCGGGATGAATCCCGCGGTCCGTTTTTAAGATCTTTTTCTTTCCATCAACTATCAACCATCCACCATCAACTTCTCTTCCGGTAGCGGTGGCGGGAGGGCGGGCTTGCCGGAGTCGAGACGGCCGATGATGTCGATGAAGGCGTCTTCGAGGTTGCGCTGCTCGCGGTGGAACTCGGTGATGCGGAGACCGTCCTTGACCATGCGGGCGAGCACGTCGGCGGCTTTGGTCGGGTCCTCGGTGTCGATGCGGATGCGGCCGCCTTGTTTGCGGGCTTCGAGAAATTCCACGTTAGGCTGGAGCACGCACCAGTCGGAAACGGCGTCGGGCTTGCCGTCCACCTGCACGTCGTAAAGCACGCCACCGAGCGTGTCGGAACCGCGGCGGAGGGTTTCGGAATCGCCGTGGTGGACGATGCGGCCGTTGTTGATGAAGAGCAGGGAGTCGCACATCTCGCCGAGCTCGGAGAGGATGTGGGAGGAGATGAAAATGGTTTTCCCTTCTTTGGCTAACACCCGGATGAGGTGCTTGAGCTCCACGCGGGCTTTCGGGTCGAGTCCGGCGGCGGGCTCGTCCATGATCAGCACCTGCGGGTCGTGCAGCAGCGCGCGGCCGAGGCCGAGGCGCTGGGTCATGCCTTTGGAGAGCTTGTTGGAAAACCGGTCGGCGAGCGGGACGAGGTCGGTGAAGTCCATCACCTCCTGGATGCGCTGGCGGCGCTCCTTGCCCTTGTAGCCGAGGGCGCGGGCGTAGAAATCCAGATACTCCAGCACCGTCATGTGCTCGTAGTTTCCGAAATGATCGGGCATCCAGCCGATGAGTTTTCTAACTTCCGCCGGGTGGTGGACCACGTTGATCCCGCAGACTTCGGCCGAGCCTAGCGTCGGATAGTCGAGCGTGGCGAGGATGCGCATGGTGGTGGTTTTCCCCGCGCCGTTCGCCCCGACGAAGCCGCAGACGGAGCCGTGGGGGATCTCGAAGGTGACGCCGTTGACGGCCTTGAGATTGCCGAAGTAGCGGTAGAGGTTCTGGATCTTGAGGGCGGACATGGAGAAATTCGGGATTTGAGATTTCAGATTTGAAATTTCAGGGCGAGACGACGGAACCGGTGATGACGGTGCGGGTTTCCTTCCAGTTGATGCCGGGATTGGTGTCGATTCCCGGAGCCTTGCCGGTGATGGCGACGAAGTGGCCGGGGCGCTGGATGGCGGTTTTGAGGAACTGCTGGTTGCGCCCGGAGAAGGCGTTGGCTTCGCCGGTTAGGATGGGGAGGGCCATCGTGGCCTCGACCGGAGCGAGGGTGAAACGTTTGCCGGCGGTGATGCCGTCGGCGCGATGCCACTGCTTCGACTCGTCAAGATAGAAAAGCGTGTCGATCGGGAAATCGAAGGTGGATAGGTAGGTGCCGGGGGCGTCGGTTTTTTCGATGCGTCCGCGGGTGGAGACGACGGCGGAGAGCACGTGGCCGTGCTCGGAGCGGCTTTGGAACCAATCGCCGGACGCCTGGAGTTTGCCATCGACGGGCTGGAGGTTGAAGTTGCCCTTGGAGCCGTTGCCGGCGGTGAAGCGCGCCCAGCGGCTGGAGGCGATGATCACCGGTTGCAGGATGGCTGGCGTGCTGACGGTGAAGTCCGAGCCGGTCAGCACGCCGGTGCGGCAGAATTGTTCCTGTTGGAGATATGCCGCGTTGACGCCGCCGTCCGGACTGACTTCCATCAGAATCCGGCGCATGCCGTTACCACCGAAGCCGTCCTGGGTGATGATCAGGATAATGAGGATCAGGCTGGCCCCCAGCGAGATGATGGGGGTGGTGATGAAGAGTTTGTGGCGCTGGCCGGATTTGGCGAAGACGAACAGGTTCACCGGTCCGACGAGGATGGCGAAAATGATGAGGACGATGACAAAAAGCGCGTATTGGAATTTCTGCTCGCCGAAGAGTTTTTGCAGCGGCCAACCGCTGGAAAAACTATTTTGATTCGATAACTGGCGGGGTTTGGCGGGGTTGCCGGCGACCAGGCTGACGACCAGGCTGACGACCTTGGGCGCGTCGAGTTTCAAATCCGACGGCACGTTCCGGATCGCGATGGTGCCGTAGCCCGCGTTCGCTGGCAGTCCGAGGGCGGAGGCGGTAGTGGAACTGGTGGAATAGATCGCGAGCTGGCCGCCCAGACGGACCCATGATAGAATCGCGTTGCGTCCTCCCGGCGGGATGTTTGTCCAATCGCCGTCGGTCATGATCAAGCTGTCATAACCGGAAAACGCGAGCCAGTCGTCGGGCAGTTGTTTGGGGTCGAATTTTCCCGCGAACTCGGTGGAGCCGCCCCGCGAACCGGAGAATTTTCCCGAAGCGGCGCTGTCGAGCAACGAGGCGTTCGGCGTGAACAGGGCTTCGCTGAGGAGCACGGCCGGTTGGCTTTTATCGAGGGAGGAGCGGATGGTGTTTTCCGCCATGCCCATCGAGCCGCTGAGTCTGGCGGTTAGGTTCGTGCCGTCGTGGTAGCCGCCGGGCGGGGACAAGGGGACGATGATGTCGCGGGTCATGGTTTTTCCGCCCGGAGTGTCGAAGGAAAAAGAGGAGCGGGCTCCCAGCGTGCTGCCGTAGTCGGACTTGCTCTCGAAATCCAGCCGGACGCGGCTGTCGCTTTTCAAGTTGTTGGCGATTTTCACCCGCACGGGCAGATAGCCGCCGGGCGAGGGTTTCGAGAAAAGCGCGAGCACCTCCACGTGGGTGTCGGTCACCGGATCGAGCACCTGGCGGATCATCGTTTCCTGGGCGGAAACCTGCAGGGCGAGCGCGAGGAAGAGGAAAAATCGGAGCATGGAAAGTTGGGTGTTAGGCTTGGCGGTTGGAGACCGCCGCCACGAGGACTTTCGGCGTGGCGGCGGCTTGGAACGGCACTTCCTCCAGCAGGGCGCGGACGATGTCGTTGGTGGTGTGGCCTTCGACGCGGGCGTTGTAATCGAGCACGATGCGGTGGCGGAGCACGGCGGGGGCGATCGCTTTGACATCCTCGAAACTCGCGTTCACCCGCTCCTGCATCAGGGCGCGGGCCTTGGCGCCGGAGGCGAGCGCGAGCGCGGCGCGCGGACTGGCTCCGTAGCGGATGCCACGCGCGGCGGCGGATTGGCCGGGGTGGCTGGCATCGACGAGGCGGGCGATGTAGTTCGCCACCACGTCCGGTAGATAGATCCGGCGCACGAGTTCCAACAGCTCACCAAGCGTCTCCGCGCTCATCACCGGATCGACCTGCGGGTCGGTGCCGAGTTCGCGGTGGGAAACGATGCGCTGGAGCGTGGCCACGTCGTTGCGGGTGACTTCGAGTTTGAAAAGGAATCGGTCGAGCTGCGCCTCCGGCAGGGGATAGGTGCCTTCCAGTTCGATCGGGTTCTGGGTGGCGAGCACGAAGAACGGCTTCGGCAGATCGTGGGTTTTTCCGAGCACCGTCACGCGGCGCTCCTGCATCGCTTCGAGCAGGGCGGACTGGGTTTTCGGCGAGGCGCGGTTGATTTCGTCGGCGAGCACGATGTTGGTGAAGAGCGGTCCCGGCTGGAAAACGAACTCGCGGCGGCCGTCGATTTCCTGGAGCACCGGGTTTCCGGTGATGTCGCCGGGCAGCAGGTCGGGCGTGAACTGGACCCGCTTGGTGCCGAGTTTCAGGAGCTTGGAAAGCCCCTTCAC
>JAIFNK010000292.1 GCA_020047775.1 Akkermansia sp.
GGCGACTACTGGATCCCGCTTGCGACGACCGAGGCCGCACTCGTGGCCAGCTATCACCGCGGTTGCCGCGTTCTAACTGCTTCCGGCGGTTGCTCGGCGATGGTGCTTTATGAAAGCCTGAGCCGCGCGCCGGCATTTGTTTTTGAAACGGCGGGGGACGCCTGCCAGTTCGTCGTCTGGGCGCTTGCCCGGTTCGACGAGTTCCAGAAAATCGCGGCCACCACGACATCGCACGGCAAGCTCGTCGATGTCGGCTGCACGGTGGAGGGAAACCACGTCTATCTGAATTTCGAGTTCACCACCGGCGACGCGTCCGGCCAGAACATGGTCACGCTCGCGACGCAGGCGGTGTGCGATGACATTCTCGCCTGTTCGCCCGTCCCGCCGCTGCGCTACTACGTGGAGTCGAATCTATCCGGCGACAAGAAGGCAAGCGCGCGCGCCTTCACCTCCGCCCGTGGCAAGAAGGTCACCGCCGAGGTGAAGCTCTCCGTCGAATTGATTTCCAAACTACTGCACACCACGCCCGAGGCGATGGTGGATTACTGGCGGATGTCGGCGATCGGCGGCGTGCTCAGCGGCACGCTTGGCATCCAAGGACATTTCGCCAACGGCCTTGCCGCGCTCTATCTGGCGACCGGCCAGGACGCGGCCTGCGTCGCGGAGTCGGCCACCGGGGTCACCCGCTTCGAGGTAACGCCGGACGGCGGGCTCTACGCTTCGGTCACGTTGCCCGGCATCATGGTCGGCACCGTCGGCGGCGGGACCGGATTGCCGACACAGAAAGCCTGCCTGGAGCTGATGGGGCTGGCGGGATCGGGGAATGCCCGGGCGCTGGCCGAGGTCTGTGCCGGTTTGTTGTTAGCCGGTGAGCTCTCGATCATCGCCGCGCTGAGCGCCGGCCATTTCTCCCGCGCCCACCGCAAGCTGGCGCGCACCCGCAAGGCTCCATGAAGCGGTGGTGGATCTATCAGAAGGAACGCTTCCCGCTGTTCGCCCACGGTCCGCTGATCTTCGCCTTCAGCGCGTGCGCGGTTTCGTTTTCCTCGCTGCTGCGCGGTGCTCCGGTTCCGGGCTGGCAGATGATCCTGACCGCGTTCGGCGTGTGTTTGTTGATGTTCCTGCAGCTGAGGATCGCGGATGAATTCAAGGATGCCGGGGAGGACGCGCGGTGGCGGCCCTACCGTCCGGTGCCGCGGGGACTGGTGAGGTTGCGGGAGCTGCGGGTGTTGTTTGGCATCGCGGCGCTGACGCAGGTCGGGCTGGTGCTTGCGCTGGACCTCAGGCTGTTGTGGGTGCTTGCGATCGCCTGGTGTTATCTGGCGCTGATGAGCGTGGAGTTCTTCTGCCGGGACTGGTTGAAAAAACGGCCGGTCGTCTATCTGGTGACCCACATGGGCATCATGCCGTTGGTGGATTTTTTCGGCACGGCCTGCGAATGGCTGCCGCGCGGGGTGTCGGCTCCGTCCGGGCTCGGGTGGTTTCTGGCGGCGAGTTTTTTCAACGGCATCGTCATCGAGATCGGCCGCAAGCTCCGCCAACCGGGCGACGAGGAGGATGGTGTGGAAACCTACAGCCGGCTGTGGGGCAAGTCCGGTGGCGCGGCGGTGTGGATCGGCGCGCTGGTGGCGACGCTGGTCTGTGCGGCCATGGCTGCCGCAAGGATCGATTTCATGGTTCCGGTGCTGGTGGCTCTCATGCTGGTGCTGCTGTTGGCTCTATCAATAATTCCCGCCTATCTGCGGGGATCGCTTGCCGGGAAAAATATCGAAATGATCTCCGCGGTGTGGACGCTCACGCTCTATCTGATGCTCGGGCTGGTGCCGCTGCTCGCGCATTGGCCCGGCTAGTCAGGAAGACAGCCTGAAGAGGCTGTCGCAAAAATGGCAGGGACCGGTCTCCGTACCGGTCATGCGAATGGGTGGCGAATGAATCCGGCCGTGGAGGTCTCGGTAATCTGACCATGGACGGTCATTCGCTAGCCATTCGCCCGGACCCGCCCAACACAGAGAGTTTAAGAATTTTAAACCGCAGATCAACACAGATGAACGCAGATAAAGAGGGATCTTCATCAATTTCGTCTGCGTTTATCTGCGGTTCATTTTCCTCTTCATTTGTCTAAACCGTCAGTGTTGCGCAAGACCGCCCGGAATGCAGGGGCCGCTTGTAGCGGCGTAAATCATCCGCGAAGCGCAAGCAGCATGGCAGCAGGCAACTCGGTCCCTGCCGGGCTTCGCTTTTGCTTTTCATTCGCTGGACCGCCCGGAGGTCGGTCCCTGCCGGGCTTCGCTTTCGCTTTTCATTCGCAAGACTGCCCGGAGGTCGGTCCCTGCCTTCGGGGGCTTTTCCGACAGCCTCTGAAGGTTGGACTCCGGGCGGTTAACGAGCCGGTTGAATACCGAAACAGCGTTGGGTGTTTTCGCGGGTTAGATCTGCGAGAGCTTCGGGTGATATTCCGAGCGCGGCGGAAAGGGCTTGTCCGATGGCGGGGAGATTGGCCGGATGGTTGTGGTTTTCCGGCAACGGATGGGTGATGGCTTTTCCGGGCGGCAGCATGTCCGGGGCGTCGGTCTCCAACAGGATCCGGTCGTGGGGGAGCTGTCGGAAGACGTCGAGCACTGCGGATTTCCGAGCATGCAGGAAGTGACCGGAGAAGGAAAAACAGGCGCCGGGAGGAATCAGTCTGCGGGCGGTCTCGATGGATCCGCCGAACGAATGCATGAGAAACCGCGAGGGTGGGGGAGCTTCCGTGAAAGCATCGAACAAGGCTCCCCAGGCCTTGAGGCAGTGGATGGTGAGCGGTCGGTCCATCTCGCGGGCGAGGCGGAGTTGGCCGATGAAAACCGGACGCTGGATCTCCATCGGCGGATCGGAAGTCCATTGGTCGAGCCCGCACTCGCCGATGGAGGCATGCGGGTGTTTTTCCAGCAACGACTTGAGCCGATCCTGCCATCCGCTTGTCGCGGTGTGCGCCTGCCAGGGATGGATGCCGAACGCGGGTGAAATGAAATCCTCATCGCGGGCCGCTAGATTTTCCACCGCAGGCCAGTCGGCTTCGCGGGTGGCATTGACGACGCAACGGGTGACACCGGCGGATTTCATCGCGGAGATGATAGGGCCGGGATCTCCAAGGCGCGGATCCTGGAGATGGTTGTGGGCGTCGGTCCAGCGGAGCATGGTTTCGGTGAGGAACGCGGGGCCGGGGGGGCGACGATGGATTTAGAACGGGTGATCGCGACTGTTCGCGCGGAATAAATTCCGCGCTCCAGTTAGGTTTACCGCACGCCGCGGGGGGCGACTTTTTTCGGTGAGTCGAAGGCGACGTCGGTGATGGAGACGCGGCGGCCGCCGTTGTTGGGATCGCAGGTGGCGACCTGCATTTTGCGCAGCGTCCAGACGTTGTTAGCGACGTTCATGATGTCCTCGACCTCGAATTCCTTCACCAGCCCGCCGCTCTTGTCGTGGCCGCGGATGCGCATGAAGGCACCGAATTTCTTGTGGACCCAGACGTAAACAACCTCGTAGCGCCCGGACGAGCCTTTGGGTTTGTCCACCCGGATTTTATAACAGGGTTCTCCGCGGACTTCCTCCCCGGCTTCCAGTTTGGGATTCGGCCAGTAGAAGAAGCGCAGGGCGAGATCCTCGTAGGTCAGGTCGGTGCCGGCGATAGGCTCGACGATTTTGGCGGCGGGGAACTCGGTCATCTTGCCATTGATGTTTTCAAAAAGATTGAAGTTCTCGTCGCCGATCCGCATGTGGAACATCCGCAGCGGCTGGCCTTTTTCGGTGAAGTGGAACTGGATGTCCTTGCCCATGAGGAAGAGGGTGATGGGCGTGTTGGAGCCGCTTTTGCGGAGGCTGCCGCGGAGGCCGTCCTCGAGCTTGGTGAGGGTGGCGGACATGCGGGCACCTTCGAGGATTTGCCTGGCATCGGGCGCCAGGTCCTGGGCGTGGGTGCTGGAAACGAGGACGGCGGCCAGGGCGATCAATTTGAAATTCATGGGAGTAAGATGGTGCAATTGGCCGCTTCGACAAGTCTTGTGGCGGATTCCTTCAAAAAAGCGTCGGCGTGGCGGGTTAATTTTTAAAATCCGGTTTTTTGGGGTTGATGATCCGAGACGGGGGGAATTGGATGGGGAGCAACGCAAGAGTCGTTGCCCACTCCTTTTATGAGTCTTCGCAAGCAGCTAACCGAGATCCTTCCAACCCTTCTTCCGGGAAATCCCGCCGATTCGATCAAAGGGACCGAGCTGATCCGCCTGACCCGCCTGCAACTGGTTGGCAATTACTCGGATGCGTCGCTGCGATACCACTTCTCCATCATGTCCTGCGATCCGGCCTCGCCCATTGCGAAGGTGGAAAAAGGCCAGGGTTATTATCGCCGGAGTGCCCCGCTGCCGGCGCTTTCCGGTGCCCAGGAACTGCTGGCGCTCACCCAGGGACGGCTCGACGATCTAACCATGGCTGACCAGGAAATGGTCGATGGAGCGATGCTGCGGATCCGCAAGTTCCGGGCGGTGGTTACGCGTTATTTTGAAATCAACGGCCGTTTTCCATTCGCGTTCCGGCAGGCGTTCGGCAAGGACTCGCCGATCAGCAATCTTTGGAAATATCCTGAACTCGTGCTCGTCGATTGGGAGACCGGAGGCACGGCGGATGAGGAGATGACACTCGACGAGACGATGCTTTCCTTCAAGCAACGGCTCGGCATCGCGCCTTTCCGGCTGCACGCCGCGCGCCTGCGGATCCAGCCGTCGCTGCAAACCTATCGTGAGGATTTTTTCCAGACGCTGGCCGTCTCGATGTGGGCGCAGGGCGGTGAACTGATCTATGCGGCCCCGATCGAGGACGAGGCGCTGGCTGATAGGCTGCGCCGTCTGAGCGCGCTCTTCGGAGTGGGCGTGACGTCGTTCGGGCTGACTCCGGAGGCGCTCGAAGACCTGCCGCGGCCGGCGAACATCCTGAACGCCCATCCGCGTGAGACCGAGGCGATCATGGCCAAGCTCGAGATCAACCGGATCGCCGCGCCGAGATCCCGCCCGCATCTCGACTGGGCGGCGCTCAGCTCGATGCGCAACGAATCCGAGGAGGCCGAAAAACTCGTGCTGTGGCTGACCCGCTGCATCGACCAGCGTCGGGCCGAGGGCTTTAAGGACGACTGATCTCTGCGGCCGTGTCCTGGAAATTTCAACGCGTGGCCATCGTCGGCTCGGGAGCCATCGGGCTTTATTATGGAGGACGGCTTGCGGCGGCGGGCGAGGACGTTAGGTTCCTGTTGCGCTCGGATTTTGAGGTGATTTCCCGGGACGGGCTGAAGGTGGAGAGCGTGCATGGCGATTTCGAGCTGCAGAAGGTGCAGGCCTTTCGGACAGCGGAGGAAATCGGACCGGTGGATCTGGTGATTGTGTCGTGGAAGGCGACGGCGAATCATTTGTTGAAGTCGGTTCTGCCGCCGCTGCTTCACGCGGGGACCCAGGTGCTCACGCTTCAGAACGGTTTGGGAAACTGCGAGGCGCTGGCGGAAATCGTCGGCCCGCAGCGGGTGCTCGGCGGGCTGTGTTTCGTCTGCATCAACCGGATTTCGCCGGGTCTCGTCAGCCATTCCGCCGGCGGGCGGGTGAGCCTCGGCGAGTGGCGGTCGGATGGCACCGGCCGCGCTGCGGAGCTGGAACGGCGCTTCAAGGCGGCCGGAATCCAAGGGGTGGCGGTGGAAAATCTGGAGAGGTCGCAATGGGAAAAGCTCGTTTGGAACATCCCGTTCAACGGTCTTTCCGTGGCGGAAGGCGGCGTGACCACCGACGTGCTGCTGGCCTCGCAGGAAACCGAAAACGAAATCCGCGCCTTGATGGTGGAGGTGATCGCCGCCGCCCGCGCGCTGGAGTTGGATCTCAGCGATGACTTGATCGATTTCAACATCGAACGGACGCGGCCGATGGGACCGTATCGCACGTCCAGCATGATTGATTTCGTCGAAGGCCGGGAGGTGGAGGTCGGGCCGATCTGGGAGGAACCGCTGCGCCGGGCGGTCGAAGCGGGAATCGCGATGCCGCACACGGCGGACCTGCTGCGGCGGATCCGCGGGCGGCTGGGGGGACGCGATCACGGTGGCGATCCCGGGACTTCAGCCGATTCAAAAAACGAGGAAATGGGTTGTAAGCCCCGATTTTCCGACACTACGCTCTCGATTGCCCACGGAACCGCCGGCGATATCCCATGATCATCCTCATCAAACTTTTCCTCGCTGTTTTCCTCATCGCCTGGTCGGGAGTCGGACTGTGGATGATGGTGAAATACGATTCGCTCTTCGGCTTTCACAAGGACGATCCGGCGGAGTCCTCCGGTGCCCGGGCGCTCAATGTGACGCAGGTCGTCTCGGTGTGGTTCGGCTTCTTCGCGGTGGCGTTTTATTTTCTGATCCGCTGAGGGCGGCAGGGCTTTTCTTGCCAGCGGGGCGAGAGGCCAGCATCATTGCGGGGCACAAGCCATGATCTCCGAATATCTACCCCAACTCCAGGAAGCCGCGCCTGTCATCATTTCCCTGATCATCATCGAGGGACTGCTCTCGGTGGACAACATTCTCGCGATCGCGGCGCTGGCGTCGCAGTTGCCGGACAAGCAGAAAAAAACCGCACTGCGCCTCGGGCTGGCGGGGGCTTATATTTTCCGGATCGTGGCCCTGTTTTTCGCGGGCTTCATCATGGCGAACGAGTGGGTGAAATTTCTCGGCGCTTTCTATCTCATCCATTTGATGACGGAGCACCTGTGCAACTATGTGGCGGTGACGGATGACGACCCGGAAACCGTTCCGACCAAACCCCGCACGTTTTGGACCACGGTCATCGCGATCCAGCTGATGGACTTGAGCCTGAGCGTGGACAATGTCGTCGCCGCCGTGGCCATGACGCCGGACATCCGGGTGGTCTGCGTGGGAGTGTTCCTCGGGCTGCTGACCTTGTTCATGTTCGCCTCGCTGAGTTTGAAGCTGGTGGAGAAATTCCCCATTCTTCAGCACACGGCGTTTTTCCTGATCGGTTATGTCGGGGTGATCCTGCTGACGGAAATGAGCGCGGCGTATTTCTTCCAAGTGTCGCTGCATATTTCGCCGTTCCAGAAATTCATCGGCATTGTCATCATCATGCTGCTTTCCCTGTTGTATTCCCGGAGCGCGGCCATCCAGAAGGCGTGCAAGCCGGTTTTCAAAGTTGTGATGGCACCGATCTGGATTTACGACAAGATCGCGGGAACACTGATCGGGGTTCTCCTTTGGCCCTTCAAGGCTCTCATCGGGATGATCCGGCAGTCACCCCGGCATTAAATCAAACCCATGCCTTTCAGGATCGCGAGCATGATCGAGGCGGCCATGACCGAGCCGATCTGCCCGCCCGTGTTGGCTGCCATGGCGTGCATGAGCAGGTGGTTCTGGTG
>JAIFNK010000322.1 GCA_020047775.1 Akkermansia sp.
ATCGGTGTCGGGGAGCGTGTAGGGCTTCATTTCCTCCTCGTAGTTGTTTCCGCCGGAACCGCGATGGTTGATGAACTTCCAGTTGCCGCGGCGGATCGTGAGGGTTTCCGCACCACGGAACGCCTGGGTGAGCAGATAGGGTCGTATGGGATCCCCGGCCGTGCCTTCGAGGACAGGAAGAAAGTTGAAGCTGTCCTCGGCGGCATCGCCGGGCAGATCCGCGCCGGTGATCGCGGCAACGGTGGCCATCACATCGGTGAGGCAGATGGTCTGGTCGCTGGTGGTGCCCGCTTTGGCATGGGACGGCCAGCGGACGAGGAAGGGAACGCGGTGACCCCCTTCCCAGGAATCGCGCTTCACGCCGCGCCATGGTCTGGCTCCATCGTGGCCATGCGCCTAGCCGGCAAGCGCAATCAAGAGGACCGGCAGGATTTTTCGCGGCTCACGGATGCTCATGGGCGGAAGCATACGGATAAAAGACGGCCTCTTAGTTATCCTTGGTCTTTTCCGGAGCATCGTCGGCGGGTGGCACGGAAATCGGTGGCGTGACGGCCTCGATGGGTGGCGTGGTGGCGGTGGCGCGGGGGCGGGTGACCATGCCGCCAGGGTGACTTTGGACGCCGGCTCCGGGAGCTGGCACGTCGGCGGTCGGCGGGGTGGCCTTGGTGATGAGGGCGTTGCGCTCCTTGAGGATTGGCTCGACGCTGCTCTTGGCGAGCTCGAAGGTGATGCCGGCGAAGGCCTTTTCCTTGGCAAGTTTTTCGGTGAGGGATTTCAGGCGATCGGCGAAGGCGGTGTCCTTGGTCTTGGTGTCTTCGGGTTTCTCGCCTTCTTCCTTCTTGCGCTCCTTGGGAAGGGTGGCGGTGACGTCCACGGTGACCAAATAATTGTCAGTGGCAGTCGGCGCGGCGTTTGGACTGGCGGCGGCGGGTGAGGCACTTGGCTTGGTGGGCGTGATGGTCACGGTGTAGGTGAAACCCTCGAAAGTCTCGATGGTGGCGGTGCGCTTGCCCTCGGCGGCGCGCTCGGCGACCTTGGCGGCAGGCACGACGTCTTCGAAGCGGGCGTAGGAGAACAGGCTCTTGAGCGGGCCGGTGGCGGTGGTGTCGAGCACCTCGGTGGCCATGGCACCGTCGAGCTTGAACTCGGCTTCCTCGCCATCGCGGGTGACCTTCCACGCCGGATCAGACTTACCGACCTGGCTGAGGGTAATGGATTTGATTTTCTCGGGGCTGATAAAACCGGAATCCAACCAGCGCGGGGCTTCGTCGCTGACGGAGGTGAACATTTCGCTCACCGCATAGAAGCCGGATTCGTCGGCATGGTTGCGGACATAGCGGCCGACGGAGTTGCTGCCGCCCATCGGCGACGGGGCTGCGCCGCTCTCGATGTTCTTGCCGAGCGAAACCCTGGCGATTTCCTTGCCGGCCGCATCCTTGAAGGTCGTGGTGAGGCCGCGGTCGGTGGGCTTGCTGGCGGTTTCATTCATGCCGAAACGCGGGGCGAAAGACGGACCGGCTTCCATGCCGAGGGTGATTTTCAGTTCGCTGAGGGAGCGGATGAAGTCGTTGACGAAGGTGATGTTAGCCGGGTAGTTGTCGCGCTGGACGATGACCCACTTGGCGTCTTTTTTCGCGAGGGTGACGGTTCCCGCAGCCCCTTGGATCTCGATGCTGGCAGCCTCGTTGGCGGGGAAGGATTCGAACAGCGTTTGTCCGGCGGCGCGCTGGGTGGCGCTGCCGGTGGACTTGTTCTGGCTGAGTTTCACAGCAGTCACCGCCGCGCCGAGAGCGATGGCGATGACCCAGAGGATGGTGACCTGGCGTTTGTTCATTTTTTGAAGAAGTTGAGAGTTGAAGGTTTAGAGTTGAGGGAAGGAGGAGAGTGAATCGCCGGAGTTTCTGAGTCTTCGCTCTCAACTCTCAACTTTTCACTCTCAACAATTATCTTGCGCGGGTGGAGCGGCGGCGTTGGATGAAGAGGCCGAGTCCGGCGAGGATGACCAGGGCGGGCATGGCGGCGACGTTGAGCAGGGTGATGGTGCCACCGAGTTTGTCCTTCTGTCGGCGGAGTTCTTTTTCCTGCTCGCGGATGAGCTTGGAATACTCGACCTGTTCTTGGCGGAGTTTTTTGATTTCCGCCTCCTGGGCGGGCGAGAGCGTGAGTTCGGAACCGCGGGTCTTTTGCGCCTGGAGGTCGCTGAGTTTCTGTTGGGCGGTTTTTTGTTTGCTTTGGAACTCCTCGATCTTGGCACCGACGGTTTTGTTGAAGTCGGCCTCCATTTTCTGGATCACGGTGAACGGACGGCTAACGGCAGCCCGTGAGCGGGACCCGATCAGGTGCTTGGAGCCGACGGCCTGGTCGAGGATGTTGAAGAGCATGGTGGCGTTGCCGTTCGATAGGGTCGCCATCTGTTGGCCGCCGAAGTTCTGGATGTTGTAGGCGAAGCGGTCGTAGAACGCATCGACGTCGGCGATGAGGAAGACGTTGCCGGGGGCGACGCCTTCCTTGAGCGAGGCTGGCTTGGGGTCTTCCTTGGGCGCGTCCTTGGCGTCGGGGGCCTTGGGTGCTTCGGTGGCGGCTTTCGGTTTTCCATCCGGGAAGGCAGATTTGAAAGTGCCGGATAGATGGGTGACCAGGTCGTATGCGGTGCCATTCGACTTGAGGGTGCGGGCGAGTGCCGGATCAAGCTGGGAGGCTCTCATGGAATCCACAAAACCAGCCTGGGTGGTGGATTTGACGAGAGTGTCGGCGGTGAGACCGCCGCTGCCGGTTTTGGTGAAGGCTCCGGGCAGGAAGAATGTGACGGAGCCGAGATCCTTGGTGATGACGTTGTCTCTTCCGGGCATGGAGTCCTTGCCGAGGGTGAGGACGGCGAGGCCGAGGCGGTTGCCGCCGAGCTTGGTGGCGAGCGTGGGATCTGCGAGGACTTGGGTGGACTCGAAGGTGACGCCCCAGGCTGTTAGCAGGGTGGGGAGGTTGGAGCTGGTAGGTGGCGGTGGCTGCTGGCCCATCATCGGATTCGGCTGCGGCGCGGTCATCTGCGCGGCGACGGAGAAGGCGTCGAGCGCGGCGACCACGGTGCCACCATTGAGCACGTATTGGTCCACGGCGAATTCGGCTTCCGGAGTGATGCCGGCGGGGTGGAACATGAGCAGCACCTTGATTTCCTTGGGGTCGATGGTGGTGGAATCCATGGGGACTTCCACGACGTCGAAGGACTGTTTGAGTTGTTGATAGATCACCCAGCCCGGAGTCGGCGGTTGGCCGGGCATCATGGCTGGAGCGCCTTGGAGATCGAGCGCGGTCATCAGGCCGATCTTGGGTTTCGTCGGAGTGCTGACTTCGGCGATGGCCTTGGAGATTTGGTATTCCAGCATCGTCTCGGCGCGGGGGTCGATGAAGGGGATGACGCTGGTTTTATCGAGGCAGGAGATGGCGAGGCCGAAGTAGAGGTTCTGGTCGTCCATGCGCTGGCCGTTGATGCCGTCGAGGTTGGCGGAGTCCTCGGCGTCGGTGTCGGGCTCGGGATCGAGGTTTTCGATGCGGAGTTTGCCTTTGGAAATCGACGAGTATTCCTTGAGCAGGTCATCGACACGGCGCATGTGGAGCTTGAGCTCCTCCGGCATGTAGTCGGTGTTTCGGGAAGCGTAATAACGGATGACGACGGGCGTATCGAGCTCGGTGAGGATGGCGCGGGTGCCGGTGGACAAGGTGTGGACCTTGTTTTCGGTGAAGTCGGCGCCGCGGTTGCCGACAGGAGTTAGGGAAACGAGCCAGTTGGCGAGAACGGCGATGGCGACGAGCGCGGCAACACCGAAGGCGGAGCGGGTAACCGGGTGGGTGGTTTTGACGGACATGGTCTTGAAGATTTGAGATTTGAAATTTCAGATTTGAAATCGATCAGGCGCGCTTGGAGGAAAGGATGGCGCTGGTGCCTAGCAGGCAGACGAGGATGATGGAGCCGAACCAGATGAAGTCCTTCAGCCGGAACAGCCCGCTGTTGAGGGAGCGGAAGTGATCCCAGACGCCGAAGGAAACGATGCCTTCGAGCACGCCGGGCGAGACGATTTTCGAAAGCTCGCGGGTGACGGGATCATAACCGCAGAGCACGACGAGCACGCAGATGGCGACGGAAACAATCAGGCAGACGACCTGGTCGCGGGTGCAGGCGGAGACCAGCATGGTGATGGCGAGGAAGGTCGCACAGACGAGGAAGCTGCCGAGATAGCCGGCGAAAATCGCGCCGTTGTCGGGATTTCCGAGGTAGTTCACCGTGATGATGATGGGGAAGGTGAGGGCGAGGGCGATCAGCCAGACGGTGGCGGCGGCGAGGAATTTCCCGACGATGGCGCTCCATGTGGAGACCGGGAAGGTGCCTAGCAGTTCGATGGTGCCGGTGCGTTGTTCGTCGGCCCAGAGTTTCATGCCGACGGCCGGGGCCAGCAGCATGTAAACCCACGGGTGCCAGAACAGGAAGGTCCACTCCAGCGAGGAATCTCCGACGCGCATGAACTCGCCGAAGGTGAAGGTGAGGCCCAGCGAGAACAGCAGGAAAATGACGATGATCGCGTAGGCGGTGGGCTGCGAGAAGTAGCTGGAAAGCTCGCGTTTGTAGATGGTGCAGGAAGACATGGGAGTTGGGGTAAATGCTGAGATTTTGAAACGCTGAAAAGCTGAAATGGAGAGGAGACGCTTTCCGCTTTTCAGCATTTCAGCGTCTCAGCTTTTTCTTTACGCAGCGGCTTCGGTGTCGCGGGTGGTGACCTTGCGGAAGAGATCGGTGAGGGATCCGGTTCCGGACTGGGCAAGTAGCTCGGCGGGCGTGCCGTCGGCGACGATTTTTCCCCGGTCCACGATCACGGCGCGGGTGCAGGCGGCCTCGACTTCCTCGAGGATGTGGGTGGAGAACAGGATGGCCTTGGTTTTTCCGAGTCGCTTGATGAGCTGGCGGACTTCGAATTTCTGGTTCGGGTCGAGGCCGTCGGTCGGCTCGTCGAGGATCAGGACTTCCGGGTCGTGGAGCAGGGCTTGGGCGAGACAGGTGCGGTGGCGGTAGCCTTTCGAGAGGGTGTCGATGGACTGCTTGGCGACCGTGTCGAGGAAGCAGGTGTCGATGGCGCGCTCGACGGCGTCGTTTTTTGCGGTGTCCTTGAGGCCGCGGATGGCGGCGCAGAATTTGAGGAAGCCGATGACGGTCATGTCATTGTAGAGCGGCGCGGACTCGGGTAGATAACCGATTTTGGTTTTCGCCTCGCCGGGATTGTCGGTGATGGAAATGCCGCAGACCTTGGCGTCGCCGGAGGTGGGCGGGATGAATCCGGTGATCATCCGCATGGTGGTCGATTTGCCGGCACCGTTGGGCCCGAGAAATCCGAGAACCTCGCCTTTTTGGACGGTGAAGGTGAGGTTGTCCACGGCGCGCTTGGTGCCGAATTGTTTGGTCAGGTTTTCGACTTCAATCATGGGGTAAGGAATGTTGGTCTCTGCGAATCTCGCGGGAAGCGGTGCCGCAGAGGATTCTTGTTTGAAAAAATGGTTTCCGGGGATTTTTCAAGCCAATTTCCGCTTGTCATCGCATCTATCTGTCTTGCGCCCGGCCCATTGGGAAGGTAAACCTCCGGGAGACATGGCCAGTATCCACCTACCCGAGCGCTGCGGCGTGATGCTGCTCCCTGATTGTACGCTTTTTCCGCACGGTGGGCTGCCGCTCTACATTTTCGAACCACGCTACCGGAAAATGCTCGAGGAGGCGCTGGAAGGGGATTGTTTTTTCGCGGTCGCCCGCCTGATCGGCGACGAAGACGGCGATGATCCGGCGGATTTTGTGGCTCCTGTTGGCACCATCGGTCTGGTGAGGGCCTCACGGGAGCAGGAAGATGGGACCTCGCAACTGCTCATCCACGGCGTAATGCGCGTGCAATTCACCGAGTGGCACGATGGCCACGACTATCCGTTCGCCAGCATCGAGCCGGTGATCTCGGTTTTCACGCCGAAAAGCCAGGCGGATGCCGCGATGAAAACGCTGCGTGGGGCGGTCGAAGACGCGACGCGCCACCTGCCGGAAGATGTGCAGGACGGGGTTTTCGCGTTGCTGAACCGGGCGGATGATCCGGGGCTGATGACGGACATCATCAGCCAGCAATTCATCCACGAGGCGGACATGCGGCAGCAGCTGTTGGAAATGGATTCCATCGGCGACCGGATTCCGTTGATTTGTGAATACCTGCGGAACGCGAGTCTGGTCTCCGACGATTGAGCCCGGTTGGGAGATTTCGCCAAAAAATCAGCGCGCGCTGCGCAATCCCATGCGGAAGAAGCGCGCTTGGGGACTCGTCGGAAACAACGGAAAGCTGAGCCGCACGGCTTCGACTTCGCCGCCGTCAGCGACGACGGTGGGAATCGCGGTGGAATCGGTCCAAGTGACGAGGTCCGCGCTGAACTGTGGGATGTAAACGAGGCCGGCTTCGGTGGCGTCTTTCCTGCGGATGAAAATCACCTCGAAATCCGTGCCGTTGGTGGTGGTTTCATACCAGACCGCCGGCGTGCCCCGCTTGTTCAGCAATTGACCCGGCACATCGGCATCCACCGGGGCTCCGTCGTTGAGCTGCGGATTCAGGCCGAAGGCGAATTCGATGAAATTGGAAAGTCCGTCCGAATCCGGGTTGGCTCCGGCATCGTTGGTATAGCGGTTCAGGCCGTTGGTAATTTCGTAAGCGTCGGTGATACCGTCGCCATCGGTGTCGGCGGCTCCTTGTTTCGTGATGGTGAAGTTGTCGGGAGTAGCTCCACCGGATTGGACGAAGGTGCAGGTGAGTGAGTTGCCGTTCACATCCAGATTCACCGTGCCGACGTTGTTATAGGAAACATACATCGCGCTGTGGTCGATGGCTCCCATGTCCGCCAGGCCGGACATGCCTGCGGTGTTATAAACCGCGCCGAAATGGTCGCGAGGGCCGGTGAGCGGCTTGATGTAAGCGCCATCGGGCGGGATCACCGCGCCTGCGGTGGTGGCTGTGGCGGTGAAGCCATTCGCGGCGTTGCGGATTTTTCCGTTGGCGGTCGTGGTGAAGCCGGAGGTGCTGCCGTTGCCGCTGTTTTTTTTCATCGCGCTGGTGAGCGTGCCGCTGGTGCCGTAATGCCCGTCCAGCAGGACGCTCCGCTCGTAGTTATGGCTGTGGCCGAGGAAGACGAGGTCCACACCGCCGTTTTCCAAAATGGGATTGAAGTTCGTCCGCATGTTCACCATTTGGCCTTCCGTGTCGGAGTTGTGGCTGCCCTTCGAGTACGGCGGATGGTGCCAGAATGCGATGATCCAGGTGGCGGTGGTGCTGGCGAGATCCTGGCGGAGCCAGGTGGCCATCGGGCCGT
>JAIFNK010000328.1:0-373 GCA_020047775.1 Akkermansia sp.
CCGGCCCAACCAGAGCCGACGACCGATCGACTGAGCAAAGACGGATCCGACCTCTTCCCATCCAAAATCAAAAATCCAAAATCAACAATCAATCCCTCTTCCACATCCGGCCGCACACGGTTTGATTGACGATTGATGAACTCCGATTGTTGATTTTTGAAGTGAAAGAATCGACCATTTCTTTCACTTCCCATCCAAAATCACTCATCAATCAACCTCTTCAACTCTCCACCCTCCCCAACCGACCAACTCCACTTTTCTCTTAATGTGTTCTCCCAAACACTCCCGAGTAACTTGGATTTTTTAACCGCCAAGACGCCAAGGTCGCCAAGGTGGATTGGATGTCGGGATCGCTGCACTTTTCTTGGCGTCT
>JAIFNK010000328.1:410-7723 GCA_020047775.1 Akkermansia sp.
CCAAGGTCGCCAAGGTGGATTGGATGTCGGGATCGCTGCACTTTTCTTGGCGTCTTGGCGGTGAATTTTTGAAGTTTCTTGCATTTCCACAACCGACCACCGGGTTCTGGTGCTTAAAAGAAATTCCATGTCTCCCACATCAGAACCCGACCCAACCCTGTCGCCCGCCCGCCGGAAATTCATCCAGCGCATCTCCTCGCTCCCCATCAAACCCGCCGCCCGCGACTACTACGTCCGCTGGGCGGAATCCTGGACCAAGGCCCTTGGCCACCAATCCGCCGAACGCACCCTTGCCTATTTCGACGCCCTTGGCCGTTCCGCCTCCATCGCCGACTGGCAACAACCCCGAGGGACGGAGGGGTTTTGTTGAAACATTGGTCGCCCTCTTACGAGGGCACGCCGCAGGGCGGAGTCATATCGCCATTGTTGGGCAACATCTATCTTCACTACGTCCAAGACTTGTGGATCAAGAGGGTGGTGGCGAGGAAAAGCAAGGGAAGCGTAATCTTCCGGCGCTATGCGGACGACAGCATCGTCTGTTTCGAGAGAAAAGACGACGCCGAGGCCTATCTGCGGGAACTGCCGGGAAGGTTGGCGAAATTCGGACTCGAACTCGCCGAGGAGAAGAGCGCGTTGGTAAAATTCAACCGGTGGGAGCCGGAGGACAGCGGGAGGTTCACCTTCCTTGGCTTCGACTTCCATTGGGCGAGGAGTCGACGCAATCCGAACCACCGGGTGGTAAAACGCAGCACCAACGCCAAGAAGTTTCGCGCGGGTCTGGCAGCGCTCAAGGAATGGCTGAAGAAGGCGAGAAGCACACCGCTTTCCGAACTAATCGCCAGCCTCAAGCTCAAGCTGCAAGGCCACTGGAACTACTACGGCGTGATCGGCAACTCAAAGAGGACCGGAGCCTTCGCTTACTACGCGAGGAGTCTGGTTTACAAGTGGCTCAACCGGAGAAGCCAGCGCAAGAGCTTCAATGTCACCTCATTCAAGGAGGCATGGGAACGCTGGCAGATGCCGCCGCCACGAGTCATCGAGAAGCCATGGCCAAGAAAAGTTCGACAAAACCAGCCGCAAACCGTAAGAAATGTCCAACCTATCAGAGTTCAATCATGATCGAAGTTCCACTTGCGCGTCTTCCTGAGGAGCCCGGTGCGGTAATTCCGCACGCCGGGATCTGCGAGGGGGGCGTCGGGCAACTGACGTCCCTACCTTAATCGCTCAAGAAATGAAGCCCCCTCCGATGCCGCTTATTCCTTCGGGACTTTCGCCCACATGTATGGACGTCCTCGGGTCGACGCTTTTGATTCAGTGTTTGCATGGCTGGGGATGGTCTCATTTTGTTGATGGACATCATGTTCCCTTCAACGATGAAGTAGTTGCGATGGGACGGATCGAGGTTGTCCCGGAATCTTATGTGGAGTTCACGGCGCCCTGCTGCGGGATCACAGGCAGCGTTCCGCACGCTCCGGGTCAGTATCAGTTCAAGCGCTTCGTCGCATTCATCATGTCTGATGGCCTAGACTACAATTTTACAGATCACATCGCCCCATGCTGGCGGGTGATATTCGGCAATGGATGCCTCGATCTTGAGTCTGCTTGGTTTCCAATTCTTGACGGAGAAGATACCCTCTTCGGTTATGGGACGGTAGGGAAGAATGCACAATGGCTCCGGCGATCCGGCTACCAATTCCAAACCAAAAGCGAACAAGCCAGCTCATCCAACGGCGGGTAACGTCTCAATTTGAATTCGGGCTTCCCTCCCCGTCGTGGATGGCCTATAATATTCTGCAAGAAATGAAGAGTCCCATCCAGCCGAGATCGGTTCTACGCTTGGCGAAGCTGTGGCCGAATGCGCAAGAACAAGGACGCAAGGTTGGAGAGATATGGCGAGTCGGATATTACTCTAAGCAGGACGGGCTGGATTGTATCTGGCTTGTGAATACCGCTGGTGAGTATCACATGACATCAGATCATGACTGGCTCCATCAACACTTTGATATTCTTTCCCTTTCGGGTGAAGAAGATTTACACGGTGAAGAACGTGAAGTATTGGAGGCTATGCCTGTGGAGGAGATCAGGCGCTATTGAAATACCCGGTTAAAATGCTGCCTTAAGGATAAAGCGCGCCGGATTAAGGATAAAATCCTTTGTCCGACTTGATTCCACTTTCTGCCAGCAATCGTTCTCAATCTGGACCCGCGGCTTCCTCTTCCCCGGCGGCAGGTTCTTCTTCCACCGCGGGTGGCGGCGGGACGAAGGTGGCCAGCGGCTTGACCAGGTTCGTCGGCAGCGGGAAGACGCGGTCGTAGATGCCGGGGGCGATTTCGTTGGAGTGGGAGTAGGCGTCGCGGAGCATTTCGAGCTTGGCGTCGAGGTTGTCGATGTAGTGGAGGGCGAAGGCCTCGGGGGTGCGCGGGAGCACGGGCGAGCCGAATTCGTGCTGCCCGTGGTGGCTGCCGATGAGGTGGAGCAGGTGCAGCCGGGTCATCTCGGTGGTCGGCTTCAGGGATTTCCAGTCGTCGGAATCGGCAGTGTCGAGCAGATCGTTCCAGAGCTTGTTGACCAGCTCGATGCCGAGCGGGATGTGGCCGAGCATTTCGCCGTGGATGCTGTGGACCTGGCTGAAGCCGTTTTCCGGATAGGAGTTCTCCCAGAGTTTTCCGCAGTCGTGGAAGAGGACGCCGGCGAGGATGAGGTCGCGGTTGAGCTCGGGGTAAACCGGGCAGAGCACGTCGGCGCAGCGCATCATCTGGGCGACGTGCTCGACGAGGCCGCCGCGGCGGGCGTGGTGGTTCCGCTTGGCGGCGGCGGTGCGGCGGAAGCGGTCGCCTAACTGGCTGAGAAACTGCGCGCACAGCCCGTGGAACCGGGGATCGCCGATGGAGTCGCAGAGGCGGCGGATTTCCGCGAAGTCGCGGTCTTGTTTTTCGCGGGTCTCGGGATCGCCGGCGAGGAAATCCGCGGTGGCGGTGTCATCGATGGGGGACCAGGCGAGGTGGTTCGGGTTCACGCCGTATTGGTTCTGCGTCCACTCGGCTTCGAGGCGGAGGATCGCATGCTCGGCGAGTTTTTCCGCAGCGTCGTAGATGGGTGAGTCCGACCAGATTTTCAGCGAGAAATGTCCGGTGGCGTCGGCGAACACGAGTTCCAGGTAAGGCTTGCCGCCCTTGGTCTTGCGGGTGGCGCGGGACTGGAGCTGGGCGTGGATCGCGGCGTGGACGGGGATTTCCCCGGCTTGTTCCTTGACGGCGGCAATGGTGATGGGACTCACGGGGGAGGTTGATGGTTGAAAGTGGATGGTTGATGGAAAGAGGAAGGGTGGCGAATCTGATTCTTCCTATCAACTCTCAATTTTCAACCCATCCTCGCCAGTTGCGGCAGGCGGATTCCAGCTTATTTGAAGCCGAAGTTTTGGAAAACCGTAACGATCTAGGGCACCCTCGCCGAAAACAGCGTCGATTCCCCTGCGACGCATGTCTTTGGCGAGGGCGCCAAAGACAACACGCGAGGCGCGTGTGCTCCCCTTTGGGAGTTCCATTCGACCACCGCCTGAATGGTTACGAAAATCCTTCAAATTAAGGGTCGCGAAATCCGTGACTCCGAGGGCGGTGCGGGTGTCGTAAAGGCGGCGGCGCGCAATTGTTCGGGGTTGAGGCCTTTCCAACCGACTACTTCAGAGACGGGCGGCGTCCATGGTGTGGAGGGTGGCACAGGGTCCGCATCATAGACCTCCAGCAGCAGCTCGGCTCCGCGGCGGAAGGTCTCGGCGAGCAACCAGTCATCAGGTGTGAGTGCCCCTGCCCGTTGAAGATGTTCTTTGTCCCAGGACACCAGCGCGCAGCCGGCAATCTCCGCCGTCGCGGAATACATCGCGTCGGCCCCGCGCAAAAACTTGGTGGTGCCGAGGACCAATGCCTTGGCCAACAGCACCGAGTTCACCGGATGCTCTTTGGCCCCGGCTGTTTTAAAAACAAGGTTTGCCAACCTTTCACCTTGCAGCGAATTGCGGAGTTTTCGCGCCAACGCGCAAGCCACTTCGACGCGTGCGAATGCCGGCACCTGAACGACGATTCCTGCAACCACGGCACGACTGAAAAACAACCTGCTCTGCGCGCAAAACGGGTCGGCAGGATCCTGCGCGGCGATCCAGACACTGGCATCCACGGCGACCCCTATCATGGATTTTCAAGCCGGTTGCGGCCCTTGCTGAGATGCTTGCGGGCAATGGGACCGCGTGGTGCGGCACTCATCAACTTGTCGGCTTCCGCGAAGCAGGCCGCCAGCTCGCGGGATGCCGCCGCTGGTGCGAGACCAGTCATTTTTGTTGCGGGTTGTAACGCGAGGCGCAGTCCTTTCGTCACCAAGTCCTTCATTTTCTGCCCCGTCAGCGAGGCATGAGCCTTCGCTTCGCGGTAGAGTTCGTCATCAATCTCGAGCGTGGTTTTCACGCGCCCACATTCCCATATTCCCAGAATTCCGTCAAAAGAAATTGGACAGTGATTATTTATTTGGGACACCCTGCGAATCACTCATGCCTGAGCGCCTCGATGGGATCGAGGCGGGCGGCGCGGCGGGCGGGCATGAAGCCGAAAATGATGCCGATGGCGGCGGAGAAGACGAAGGCGATCAGGTTGATTTTCGGATCGAACAAAAACGGCGCGCCGACGACTTCCGCGAGGACGATGCAGAGGAAATATGCGAGCGTGATGCCGGCGACGCCACCGATGCAGGAAAGGGTGACGGCTTCTACCAGGAACTGGAGCAGCACCTCGCGGGCGCGCGCACCGATGGCCAGGCGGATGCCGATTTCCCGGGTCCGCTCGGTGACGGAGACGAGCATGATGTTCATGATGCCGATGCCGCCGACGAGCAGGCTGACGCCGGCGACCGCGCCTAGCAGGGAGGTCATTACCTTGGTGCTGGAGCTGATCACTTCGGCGAGTTGCTGGGAATCGAAGACGTTGAAGTTGTCATCCTCGTTGGCAGTGATTTTCCGGCGCTCGCGCATCAGGGCGGCGACGTCGGAAACGATGGTAGCGCCGGGGTAGCCCTGCTCGCCGGAGATCATGATCTGGTTGAAATTCCTGCCGCCCTGGCGGCCTGACAGGCGGTGGATGATGGTGGTGTAGGGGGTGATCATGTTGTCGTCCAGGTCGTCGCCGAAGCCGCCCTGGCCTTTCACGGCGGTGACGCCGATGACTTCCATCGTCATGCTTTTCGCGCGGATCTTGCTGCCGATGGGGTCCACGCCCTCGCCGAAGAGTTCCTTGCGGATGGATTCCCCGATGACGCAGACGGGCGAGGATTCCGCCACTTCCTGCTCAGTGAAGAAACGACCGCTGCTGAGGGTCCAGTTCGCGATGCCGAAATAGTTGGGCGTGGTGCCCTGGATGTCGAAGTTATGGCTTTGCTCCTGATAGATCATCTGGGCGCTGCTGGAAATAAGTGGAGCCACCGAGGCGATGCCGGGCACTTGGTCGCGGACGGCTTCGACGTCGGCCAGACTGAACATCGGCGCGCCGTCGCCACGCCAGCCTTGGCCGGGGCGGAGAATGAGCAGGTTGTTGCCCATTTTGGAAATCTGTTGTTTGACGGTCTCGGTGGCTCCCCGGCCGAGGGTGACCATGGTGATGACGGCGGCCACGCCGATGACGATGCCGATGACGGTGAGGAACGAGCGCATGAGGTTCCGGCGGATTTCCCGGATGGCGATGAGCAGGGCGTTGAAGATCATTCGAAGAAGTTGAGAGTTGATGGTTGATAGTTGAGAGCAAGAGGGAAGAAATTTTACATTCTTCCTTTATGACTAACGACCAATGACCGGTGACTTCGTGGTATCCGACGAGATGAGGCCGTCCTTCACGCTGATGATGCGGCGGGCGC
The DNA here is from genome assembly GCA_020047775.1 of Akkermansia sp. Lineage (GTDB taxonomy): Bacteria > Verrucomicrobiota > Verrucomicrobiia > Verrucomicrobiales > Akkermansiaceae > Luteolibacter. The sequence continues at coordinate 6,300 of JAIFNK010000328.1, forward strand.
AGGCGGCGACCTCGTCCTCGTGGGTGACCATGATGATGGAGATGCCGTGATCCGAGTTGAGCTTGCGGAGGAGTGCCATGATCTCGACGGTGGTTTTTGAATCGAGGTTGCCGGTGGGTTCGTCGGCGAAAAGGGTGTCCGGTTGGGTGACGATGGCGCGGGCGATGGCGACGCGCTGCTGCTGGCCGCCGGAGAGTTCCGCCGGGGTGTTGCGCTCTTTGTCCGAGAGGCTGACTTGGGCCAGTGCCTCGCGGGCCATCGCGTGGCGTTGTTTCCTCGAGTAGCCGCGGTAGAGCAGCGGGAGTTCCACATTTTCGAGCGCGGAGGTGCGAGCGAGCAGGTTGAAGCCTTGGAAAATGAATCCCAGCGCGTGCCGGCGGAGCAGTGAGCGCTGGTCCTTGTTGAGGGTTTCCACCTCGATGCCCTTGAAGCGGTAGGAGCCCTCGGTCGGGGTGTCGAGGCAGCCGAGCAGGTTCATGAGGGTGGATTTCCCCGATCCGCTGGGGCCCATGATGGCGACGAACTCCCCGCGATGGATCGTGAGATCCACGCCGCGGAGGGCGAGGAACGCGGCCTCGCCGGTGCCGTAGCGCTTGGTGAGGCCTTGAAGCTGAATGAGCTTTTCGGCGTTCATTCGGTCTTGGGTGGCTTGACGCTGATGATGAGGGGTGTGCCCGGGGCCAGTTCCCCGCTGGTGATTTCGGTGAAGCGGCCGTCGGTGATTCCCGTGGTGACCTCGATTTGCGAAGGCTCGCCGTCCTTGAGGGTCCAGACCTTGGGGGTGGCGTCGGAGGAACCCGCTTTCGGCGGCGGTGTTCCCCGCCAGCGCCTGCCGCCACCCGGTGAGAGGCTCTGGACGAGGGTTTTCTTGGAATCATCCGGCTTGGCGCTGGCGGCTGCGGCGACGGGGTCGAAGCGGAGTGCCGCGTTGGGCACGACGAGGATGTCGGGCTTGTCCACGATGGCGATATCGACGGTGGCGGTCATGCCGGGGCGGAGGGAAAGGTCCTCGTTGCTGACCTCGAGCTCGGTGCTGTAGGTGACCACGCTGGAGGATGCCGCGGCGCCTTCCTTGGCGGTGGTGCCGGTGCCGACCGCGCCGAACGCCACTTTTTTGACTTTGGCGGTGTATTTGCGGGAGGGCCAGGCATCGACGCTGAAATCGGCGGTCTGGCCGGCTTCGATGCGCCCGATGTCCGCTTCGGAAACATTCACGAGCAGTTCCATTTTTTTCAAATCCTCGGCGATGGTGAAAAGCGTGGGCGCGGTGAACGAGGCGGCGACGGTCTGGCCGACATCGATGGAACGCGCGAGCACGATGCCATCCACCGGCGAGCGGATGATGGTTTTCGCCTGGTCGCTTTCAAAGGCGCGGACGTCCGCCTCCGCACCGGCCACGGCGGCTTGGGCGCTTGCGAGATCTG
>JAIFNK010000283.1 GCA_020047775.1 Akkermansia sp.
AAAGCGGCCCGTGCCCAGCGGCATCGTGATGGGCGAGACCTCGATGCCGCTGCCGAGAAAGCCCGGAGCATATTCAAAAACCCCCAGCTCACGCTCCGGATCCCAAGTCACCGCGCCGATGGTGGTTTCGTAAAGCTCGATGGCGGCGGATGTCATCTTTCATCCCCCCATTTCCAAGGGGTGGGTGGGGGAGTTTTGCGCGGCTTGGAAGCATACTTGCGCGGTGCGTCCTGAAGCATCGTGGTCATGGCCATGGGGCTGATGCCCGGGTCCGGCAGAAAACTTTCCAAGGTGTCCAAGGCGTTCAAGGCCCGCAACAGGGCGACGAGGGTGGTCAAGGTGGAACCCTCGCCGTTTTCAATGGCGGTAACCGTGCGGCGCGATAATCCGCTGCGGATCGCGACTTGTTCCTGGCTCAAATTCAGGTCAAGCCGGCGGTCTTTGAGGCGCTTGCCGAGTTCTTGCTCGATTTGTGGATTGGAAAGGAATTGGATCATGTGAGCGAAGATTTGCTCAAAAAAGCACTCTACGGCCTTAATTGAGCAGATTTCCACTCGGACTTCAAGTGTTTTAAATATGATTGAGCAATGATCCGCTCAAATAATACTATAATCACCTATTTTGAGCGGATAGTTGCTCACCAAAAGAGGTGGGCTTGGGGAAAATCGTTGCCAGAGATGTTCAGTAATACCATGGCTGAATCAACGGTGGTGAGGCGGACGAATGGGATTTTGACCACGCTGTTTTTTGATCAACCGGGTCGTCTTCGGATTTTCGGACCGGAGCGCCAAGTCGAGAGTCGTCTTGGTGGGCTTGGCCCCCAGTTTGATTAGAAGTGCCACCGCGTCGGTGCGGCCCCCAAATGCGGCCTCGTCCAATGGAGTGTGGCCATCATATCGGGGGGCATCGCGTTCGGCCCCGTGATTAAGCAGGAGTTGGATTGATTCCACATCACCCTTCATCGCGGCACAATGAAGCGGCTGTTGCTTCAAGGTATGATCAACCGCTTTTACGGATGCACCGTTTTCAAGAAGCAGGCGAATCGTCGCCGCGTCTTTTGCGAGGTGCAGGGGTGTTTGCCCATCGCGGGTGGTGGCGCTGACTGCCGCTCCTTTGCGAATGAGTAGTCTGGCGATTTGCCAGTCGTCCGGGTGTGGTTCGCGGGATCTGGATGCGGCGAAATGCAAGGGCCGCCATCCGTTGGTGCTAAAGTCCTCCTTGGAATTGGCCGGGGTGTCGGGCTTGGCGCCCTTGGTGAGGAAGAACGCAATGGTTTCCACCGTCCCATACGCGGCCGCAATGTGGATGGGTTGGAGCCCATGGTCGTCCGTCGCGAGTGGATCGGCCCCGTGTTTGATCAGGAGTCGCACGAGTGTCAGACTCACTGCCGCCGAGGCGTTGAAATCTTCCTGATAGGACGGATTGGCGACCGCGTGGATTGGTTGGGAATTGCTGCTGTCGCGGGCGGAAGCGTTGCCACCGCGATCAAGGAGAAGCCGTGCGACTTCCGGTTCGGATGTCAAATGCAGAGGCGTGGACCGCCCCGAACTGCGGGCGTTCGGACTGGCTCCGCGATCCAATAACAGACGGACCATTTCGACATGCCCACCGGCTGCGGCGTGATGGATGGCTTGCTGCCAGGGAGGGATTCCCTCCCATTCTTCCTGAGGCGTGGGGATTTGCAATGAAACGGGAACTCCGGAATCCAACAGCCGGGTCACGGTTATGATGTCGCCGTCTTTTGCTGCTTTGGCAAACTCCCGGGCTGGGTAGCGGGAGGCAATCCGAACGGTTTCCCTATACTGCCTTCCCGCTTCTTTCCAGTTGAACTCCGCTTGTGCCGTAATCATGCCTAGCAGGAGAATGAGGGACGGCAGAAGCGACTGTTTCATGGTATTCCTAAGAGAAATAGGCGACGCCCGCTTTGAAAATCGGCTGGTGTTTTTCGCCGGGGATGTTTTTGGCGACTCGTGATCCGGCGCGTTCGCTGTGGCCCATCTTGCCGAGGACGCGGCCGCAGGGTGAGGTGATGCCTTCGATGGCGGCGAGCGAGCCGTTCGGGTTGATGGCGATGTCCATGGAAGGGACGCCGTTCGCATCGCAGTATTGCGTGGCGATTTGGCCGGTGGCGGCGAGTGAGGCGATGACTTCCGGGCTGGCGTAGAAGCGGCCTTCGCCGTGGGAGAGCGGGATGGCGTGGATGTCGCCTATTTCACAATCCGCCAGCCACGGGGAAAGCTGGCTGACAATGCGGGTTTTCGCGTAGCAGGAAATGTGGCGGCCGATGGCATTATGAACGAGTGTCGGCCGTGCCGACGGATGGTGAGGAATCTGACTGGGACTGGAAGTCCCAGCCACGATTTCGCCGTAGGGAACGAGGCCGGTTTTGACGAGGGCTTGGAAGCCGTTGCAAATGCCGAGGATCAGGCCGTCGCGGTTTTTGAGCAGGTCCATGATCGCGTCCGCCACGCTCGGGCTGCGGATGATGGTGGCGATGAATTTCGCGGAGCCATCCGGTTCGTCGCCCGCGCTGAAGCCGCCGGGGAACATCAGGATTTGCGACTGGCGGATCTGTGCGGCGAGTGCGGCGAGGGATTCCTCGATGTGTCTGGCGGTTAGGTTCCGGAACACCAGGATCTCCGCATCCGCTCCGGCTTCGCGGAAGGCTTTCGCGGAATCGTATTCGCTGTTGGTGCCGGGGAAGCTGGGGATGACGACCTTGGGTCGGATTGACGATTGATGATTGTTGATTTTGGATTTTTGATTGGAAGAGAAGAGTGGGACATCAACGATCTCCAATCCTCGATCCTCGACCTCTTCCGGCTTCGTCGGATAGATCGGCTCCAGCGTGCCGGTCCAGGCGTCCTGGAGTTCGGTGAGGGTGTGGGCCTCGCCGTTGAGGACAAGCGTGCCGACCTCGGTGGTGTGGCCGATTTCCAGCGAACTGAATTCCACCGGCAGCGGCTCGGCGTGTTCGATGAGGAAGGCGAAATAACGTTCGCGCGCGAGGTCGAGGGTCGTGTTGATCTCCGCGCCGATGTGGTTGCCGAATGCCATCTTCGCCAGCGCGGCGGCGATGCCGGCTTGGCCGATGTGGTGGAGCGTGAGGATGCGGCCTTCCACATTCAGCTCATGCAGCGCGGCGGCGACTTGTTTGAGCTCGCTGAAATCCGGCAGATCATCAGCATCGCGGGAAATTTCCACAAAGGAGACCGTCGATCCCGCTTGTTTGAATTCCGGGGAAATCGCGAGGCTGGCTTTGCCCGGTGCGAGCGCGAAGGAGACGAGTGTCGGCGGCACGTCGAGTTCGTTGAACGAGCCGGACATCGAGTCCTTGCCACCGATGGCGGCGAGGCGGAGCGAGTGCTGCGCCTGATAGGCACCGAGCAGCGCGGCGAAGGGCAGTCCCCAGCGAGTGGCGTCGTTGCCGAGTTTGGGGAAATATTCCTGGAGCGTGAGGCGGATGTCGGTGAGACGTGCGCCGGCGGCGACGGCTTTGCAGACGGATTCAGTGACGGCGTAGAGCGCGCCGTGGAATGGCGACCACGAGGAAATCTCCGGGTTGAAGCCCCAGCTCATGGTGGTGCAAACGTCGGTGTCGCCTTCTAGCAGCGGAAGCTTGGCGACCATCGCGTCGGGCGGCGTGAGTTGGCGTTCACCGCCGAAGGGCCACAGCACGGTGCCCGCGCCGACGGAGCCGTCGAAGATCTCGCCGAGGCCTTTTTGCGAGCAGATGTTGAGGGAAGATAAGCGATCCGTGATCCGTGGGCAGTGATCAGAGAAGAGGGCTTGGCGGTTGGAAACCGCCGCCACATGGATGCTCGCAGTTTGTTGCACGCCGTTGGTGTCGAGAAAGGCGCGGGAGAGATTGACGATGGTTTTGCCGCGCCAGGTCATGACCAGGCGGCCGCTGTCGGTGACGTTGGCGACGTGGCTGCATTCGAGGTTTTCCTTGTCTGATTCCGCAATGAAATAATCGACCTCGGAAGGATCGACACAGATGGCCATGCGTTCCTGGGATTCGGAAATGGCGAGCTCGGTGCCGTCGAGGCCGTCGTATTTCTTGAAAACGGCGTCGAGGTTGATCTCTAACGATGGTGCGATTTCGCCGATGGCGACGGAAATGCCGCCCGCGCCGAAGTCATTGCAGATTTTGATCTTGCGGGTGAGTTCCGGATTGCGGAACAGGCGCTGGATCTTGCGTTCGGTGGGCGCGTCGCCCTTCTGGACTTCCGCGGAGTTTTCGAGCGCGGTGTCGGTGTGTTCCTTCGAGGAACCGGTCGCGCCGCCGACGCCGTCGCGGCCGGTGCGGCCGCCGATGAGCAGGATGACATCGCCCAGGGCAGGGGAGCCGCGGAAAACGTGGGAGCGCGGGACGGCGGAAACGACGGCGCCGATTTCCAGGCGCTTGGCAACGTAGCCCGGGTGATAGACTTCCGCGACCTGGCCGGTGGCGAGGCCGATCTGGTTGCCGTAGGACGAGTAACCGCGGGCGGCGACCTGGCAGATTTTTTTCTGCGGGAGTTTGCCGGGAAGTGTTTCGGAAAACGGCGTGCGCGGGTCGCCGGCACCGGTGACGCGCATGGCCTGATAGACGTAGGATCGCCCGGAAAGCGGATCGCGGATGCAACCGCCGAGACAGGTGGCCGCGCCGCCGAAGGGCTCGATCTCGGTGGGGTGGTTGTGCGTCTCGTTTTTGAACATCACCAGCCACTCTTCGGTGGAAGTTGATGGTTGAGAGTTGAGAGTTGAGAGTTTGGAAACTTCTACCGGAACGACGATGGAGGCGGCGTTGACTTCCTCGGAGACTTCGAGGTTGTCGAGCTCGCCGGATTTTTTCAGCTCGCGCATGCCGATGAGGGCGATGTCCATCAGCGTGACCGGCTTGTCCTCGCGGCCGAGCGCGATGCGGGTTTCCTGATAGGTTTGCCAGGTGCGCTGGACCGGGCCGGTGTTTTCGCCGAAGCTGACCTCGTTGATCCTGGTGAGGAAAGTGGTGTGGCGGCAGTGGTCGGACCAATAGGTGTCGAGCATGCGCAGCTCGGTGAGGCTCGGGTCGCGCTTTTCCTCATCGCGGAAATAGCTCTGGCAGAAAGTGACGTCTTCGGCGGACATCGCGAGGCCGAGGTCGGCGCGGAGGGTGGCGGGGTTTTGGGTCGCGAAGCCGGTGAGGATGGCGACGTCGGGTGGGGTGGAGGGGGCTTGGCGGTTGGAAACCGCCGCCACGGGGACTTCGTGGGAATCGACGGCGTTGATGACGTAGGATTTGACGCTCTGAAGCTCGGCGGGGGTGAGCGTGCCTTCGAGGATGATGACCTTGGCGGAGATGACGAGCGGGCGCTCCTTGCCGGTCAGGATTTGCACGCACTGGGCGGCGGAATCGGCGCGCTGGTCGAACTGGCCGGGGAGAAACTCGACGGCGAAGGCGGTTTCGTTTTCCGCGATGGAGAGGGTTTCCGAAATGGAGTCCACCTGCGGTTCGGAGAGGATCAGGCGTGCGGCGGAGCTGAATTCCTCGTCGCTAAGTCCGTCGATGTCATAGCGTTGGACGATGCGGACGCCATTCAGACCGGGCAGAACGAGGGACTCGTGGAGTTCCTGCAGGAGGTGACGGGCCTCGGCTTGGTGTCCGGCTTTTTTTTCGACGAAAATGCGATTCATGGGAGCGGGTAGCGACAGAGCTTTGGAAAGCGCTGGATGCTAGGACGCAGGGCCGTGAGCGCAAGCGGAATGGGCCGCAGATCAGATCGAGCGGCTGAGAGCTTGCTGATGCAGCAAATCCAAGTCCGCCGCCGGGATCGGCGTCGGATCGGGATACTCGAAGATTTCGCCTTCGAAATTCCGCAAAGTGATTTTTCCGGACGCGGTATCGACCACGTAGTTCGGGTTGATCGGGATTTTTCCGCCGCCGCCGGGTCCGTCGATGACGAACTGGGGGATCGCGTAGCCGGTGGTGTGGCCGCGTAGGCCTTCGATGATCGCCACGCCTTCCGCGACGGGCGTTCTGAGGTGGGACGAGCCGTTGATGAGGTCGCACTGGTAGAGATAATACGGCTTCACGCGGCACATCAGCAGCTTCTGGACGAGCGCTTTTTGGACTTCCACGCTGTCGTTCACGCCGCGGAGCATCACGCTTTGGTTGCCAAGCGGGATGCCGGCATCGGCGAGGCGGCCGAGCGCGTCGCGGACCTCGGTGGTGAGTTCGCGCGGGTGATTGCTGTGGATGGAGATGAAAAGCGGGTGGTGCTTTTTCAGCATGGTACACAGCTCCGGGGTGATCCGCTGGGGTAGGAAAATCGGAATCCGCGAACCGATGCGGATAAACTGGATGTGCGGGATCGACCGCAGGCGGGTGAGGATTTTATCGAGGCGGTCGTCCGAGAAGAGCAGGGGATCGCCGCCGGAAAGCAGGACGTCGCGGATTTCGGTGTGTTTTTCGAGATACTTGAATGCCGGTTCCCACTGGGTTTCCAGGTGTTGCTCGCCGACGCCGGAGACGACTCGCGAGCGGGTGCAGTAGCGGCAGTAGGAGGCGCAGCGGTCGGTGACGAGAAACAGCACGCGGTCCGGGTAGCGGTGGACGAGACCGGGAACCGGCATGTGCGAATCCTCGCCGCAGGGATCGGCCATTTCCTCGGGCGCGTTCCAGCCTTCCTCGATGCGCGGAATCACCTGGCGGCGGATCGGGCAATCCGGGTCATCGCGGTCGATGAGATTGAAAAAGTGCGGCGTGATCGACATCGCCAGCTTGGTGCCGGCGAGCAGGACGCCGGCACGTTCCTCGTCGGTTAGGTTCAGTCGCAGGTCGAGATCCGCGAGGGAATCGACGCGATTTCTGAGCTGCCAGCGGTGGTCATCCCAGTGGTCCGTGACTTCGTCTGACCAATAGCCGGGGGCGTGGGAAATGAAGGTTGAGTCGAGGTCGGTGGGGCGCATGGAAGAAAGTGGGGAGGAATCAGGAGGGCGATTCGAGGCGGGTCAGCTGATTTCGTGAGAGGATTAGATTTTGGACCGCATCGGGAAATCCGCAACCGGGAATCTTGATCTACTTGGCGGCGCAGCGGCGGATCAATTCGATCAGGCGGCCGGTAGAGGCGGCCACGGTCGGGGCGAACGGCAGCATTTCATCCGCCTCGTCGGGGAGCACCAGCGGACGTGTCGCGACCCGGACCGCGGGCAGGTTCATTTCAAACAGCGTGCTGGCCAGGTCCGTATCCTCTCCGAGGCAAACGACCTCCGCGCCGTAAACCGCGCCGAGGCCGGATAGGAGATTGA
>JAIFNK010000186.1 GCA_020047775.1 Akkermansia sp.
CACTGCGGCGTCAGGATCGCCGTGGTTGTGGTAGTGGGGCTCGAAGCCCTGGGTGAGCAGCGGATCCAGGACGACGTCCGCATTCGACACGTAGCCGAATGCCGGGCCGTCCATGTGGCCACCGGTGAGGAGCGAGGCCGCTTGCGCGGAAATGGGAAGGATCAAGCCAGCAGCGATTAGTGATTTCAGTTTCATAAGAATGAGGTAGGGAAGTGCGCGGAGTTTTGTTAAACGCATTAAATTTGCAAGAAGAAATAGAATTTAATTGCAAAATTATTGTGTTAAATTACTCTTGGCCCGTGCCCACGGTATCCGCCATATCCCCAGTTTTCCTGAATGATGCGGCCCGCGGTCTCGCACAGCAGATGGTGTTCTGGGGGTACGATGTCCGCCATTCGGAGGGCAACTCGCTGTTGCGCTTCGGTCTGAAACGCAGCCCGTCGCCCGGGCTGACCGGCACAAGTTGCTACTCAATGCCATGGGAAAGTGGATTGATCGAGCTCCACGGGGCCGTCGCCTCATGGACTCCGCCGCCGGGCATGAGCGGCAGCGTGTTTTGCCGCGACCGCGGTCGCATCGAACTCTGGAGTGGTTCGCAGTCTCCCGTTCCCGGACGCGAACATGGGGAGGCTGGAATGGTAGAGGAGCGCTGGCAGGCATTCCGCCCATTTCTCCGCTACTTGGTTTCCTACGAGCGGTGGATTCTCGAAACCCATGGTGCCGAATGGCGCTTCGGCTGCTGGCGGGCTCTCAAACGCCTGCCAAAGGGCAAACCCTGGCTGCCACCCGCCCTCGCCCTGAAGTGGTGGGAACTCGCCGCTGTCGGCAATCCTCCCCGTCCGAAACAACTCGTTAAATCATGACATCCAAACTCCCCGTCACCGTCCTCACCGGCTTCCTCGGCTCCGGCAAAACCACGCTGCTCAACCGCATTCTCACCGAAAACCACGGCCTCCGCATCGCCGTGATCGAAAACGAATTCGGCGAGGTCGGCATCGACCACGAACTCGTCATCAACGCCGACGAAGAGATCTTCGAGATGAACAACGGCTGCATCTGCTGCACCGTGCGCGGCGACCTCATCCGCATCATCGGTAGCCTGATGAAACGCCGCGACCAGTTCGATCACATCCTCATCGAAACCACCGGCCTCGCCGATCCCGGCCCTGTCATTCAGACCTTCTTCGTCGATGACGAAATGAAGGACAAGCTCACCCTCAACGCCATCGTCGCACTCGTCGATGCCCGCCACATCCCACTCCACCTCGATTCCAGCGAAGAGGCGGTCAAACAAATCGCCTTCGCCGATTCCATCCTGCTCAACAAAACCGACCTCGTCACCGCCGCCGAACTCGATGCGCTCGAAGCTCGCATCAAAGCCATCAACGGCGTCGCGAAACTCCAGCGCTGCCAGAACGCGAACGTCCCGATTGCTAGCGTGCTCGACATCGGCGGCTTTAATCTCGACCGCGCCATCGGCATCGATGCGCGTTTCCTCGATCCCGAATACCCCTTCGAATGGGGCGGCATCCTTGAGGCACCCGCCGGCACGCTCACCCTCGCCGCTTCGCAAAATCCGGACCCATCCATGACGGCGGTCATCATTCCCGTGAACGGAACCGACGACGAATCACTCGCGCTCGCCCGTGAAATCGCCGTTCGCGCGTTCTCTCACAAAGCCATCGAAGCGGCCAGCGGCAGCGTTCTATCTGCGGATGGTATCCCTTACGACCTCGTTCTCAACGACGGTCCCATGCAATGGACTTGCAAGGTCGATGCATCCGGTCCTCTCGCCATCTTCACCCAGCACTACCCGGAGGAACTTGGACTGAAATTTTTAGCAGGCTCTGAGGAGCTCCATCCGCCCATCGCCGCATCCTACAAACCAGACCATACCCACGACGAAGCCGTCAGCTCCGTCGGCATCGAGGTCGATGGCGAGTGTGATGCCAAGAAACTCGATGCCTGGCTCTCCAAACTTCTCCGCGAGCGGGGCACCGACATCTACCGGATGAAAGGTGTCTTCGCAATCCGTGGAAACCCGAACCGCTTCATTTTCCAAGGCGTCCACATGCTGCTTGATCCCACAGACGGCGGCCCATGGGGAAACAAACCGCGCCGCACCTCCCTCGTCTTCATTGGCCGTGATCTCGACCGCGACTCACTCAACCAATCCTTCCGCAAATGCCTCGCCTGACCGACCCCGATGCACTGGAAGAGGAGGAAATCGAAATCCGCTCCGCCGCCGACCTGCTGCCACTCGCTTGGACGGCAGACCTTGCCGAATACGCCCTCGACCTCCGCTGGTCGCCCGACGGCACCCACCTCGCCGCTTTACCAAGCACCGGCAAACCCCAGCTGTTCGATCTAGCAGAAGGCAAGATCATCGACCTCCCATTCCACCGCGGCGGCAACGGCAGCCTCGCATGGCACCCGCGAGGCCACACTCTCGCCACCTTCGGCCAAGACGGCATGCTACGCCTCCACGAAATTCCCAGCGGCAATACCCGCGCTCTCCAACTCCCACGCGGTTGGACCGAGCGCTGCGCCTGGAATGCCGATGGCTCGCTCATCGCCGCAGCCGTCGGCAAGGCCGTGCATGTCATCGATGCCACGACTCTCGAAACTCTCCAGCTCATCGATGACCACCGATCCACCGTCACCGATCTCATCTGGCATCCGGTCGTGTTAGGTCAATTCGCCACTGCCAGCGATGGCGGCGCGCGCCTGTGGCGGCTCGGCGAATCCAAACCCCACGCCCGCATCGACGATGGCGTCGCCGCCGTGCTTGTCACCTGGAGTCCCGACGGACGATGGGTGGTCACCAGCGATCAAACGCCCTCTGTTCATCTCTTCGACACCAAAAAACGCGATCCGCTTCACATCCAAGGTTTCGAAACCAAGATCAAAGCCTTCGCCTGGCAAACCGGGGGCACCCCTGATCTCCCATGGCTCGCCCTCAGCGGCAGCCCGGTCATCACCGTCTGGCCATGTTATGGAAAAAACGGCCCGCGCGGTGCGAAGCCACACCAACTCTACGGCCACCTCAAAGAAGTCACCGCCCTCGATTTTCCCAAAGACGGTCCCTACCTCGCCTCCGGCGCGCGCGACGGCTTCGTCCTCCTCTGGCTCCCGCACCACTCGGATGGACCCGCTCTGATCGCACGCGAAGATCAGGAAATCACCGCCGTGCGCTGGTCCCCGGACGGCCTCCACCTCGCCTATGGAACAGCATCAGGCAAAATCGCCATCCATTCACTCAACCCCGAAGCAACAAGATGAAACGCCGCCTCTTCCTTTGCCTCCCAGCCATCGTTTTATTCGCTGCCTGCAAGCCGGATGATTCATCTAACAAAAACAATGAATCCGGGAAACTCCGCATCCTCGCCACCTTCCTCCCCGTCCACGCCCACGCCGCCTCCATCGCCGGGGATCTTGCCATCGTGGAATCCATCGTCTCAGGTGATGTCGGCGCCCACGGCTTCTCTCCGCGCCCGGCGGACATGGAACGCATCGCCAAGGCCGATGTCCTTGTCTTCAACGGCGCGGGCATGGAACCGTGGCTTGATGATCTTGTCCGCCATTCCGCGAAGAAGGATCTGAAGAAGGTCGATCTATCAATCGGCGTCGAACTCATGGCCAACCCGCCTGTTTTCGGCGCGTCCGATTCATCCTCCGGCGAACCGAACCCGCATCTCTGGCTTGATCCCGTCGTCGCCATCCGCCAGGTGGAAACCCTGCGCGACGCACTCGTCGCCGTGGATCCGGAGGGTGCCGGAACCTATCAAAAAAACGCCGCCGACTACATCGCCAAGCTCCGCGAACTCGACGCCGATTTCCAACGCGTCCTCGGTCCGCTACCGTCCAAGAAACTCGTTACCTTCCACGATGCCTTTCCCTATCTCGCGAAACGCTACGGACTGGAATCTATCGGTTACATTGCCGAGTTTCCCGAGCGCGATCCCGCTCCGGCGGAGCTCGCCGCACTCATCGAGCGCATCCATGCCGCCGGCGTGAAAGTCCTCTTCGCCGAGACCGGATACGAGCCAGCTTTGCTCCAGCGCGTGGCTACCGAAGCAGGTGCGCGCGTTTCCACGCTTGATACTCTGGAAGTCGGCCAAGCCGGCCCGGATGCCTACCTCAACGGCATGAGAAAAAACCTCGAATCCCTGCGCGCCGCCTTCGCCCCATGACTACCGATTCACCGCTTCTCGAATCCCGCTCGCTCACCTTGCGCCACGGCACGCGCCAGGTGCTCACCGCTTTTTCCTGTGCCATTCATCGCGGCGAATTGTTAGGCATCAGCGGGCCGAACGGCTGCGGGAAAACCACCTTGCTCAAGGCTCTCGTCGGTATCCATCGCCCCGTCGGCGGCAGCATCGTGCGCCACCGACTCGCCCGGAAACCCGGCTACGTCCCGCAACACGCGCCGATTGATCGGAATTTTCCGCTCACCGCCTCCGAGTTTCTCGCGATCAACTGCCACAGCCGCATCCCATGGATCGGTGGCATCCCGCGCAAGCTCCGCCATGGCATCTGCGGAAAGCTCGACTGCCTCGGGATCTCCCACCTCGCCGCCCGCCCGCTCGGCACGCTCTCCGGAGGCGAACTCCAGCGCGTCCGCATCGCCGCCTCTCTTCTCGATGATCCGGTACTTCTATTGTTAGACGAGCCCTCCAACCACCTCGACCCAGCAGCCGCCGCCAGCCTCAAGCAACTTATGATTCATCTTCACCAAGAGCACTTGCTCACTCTCATCGTCGTTTCCCACGACGAATCCTTCCTCGACGGCCTGTCCACCCGCCGTCTCACGCTTGATGCTCCGCTGCTCGCGGTAGCCTGAGACACATCCTCATGCACTTCATCGAGCTGTTCCGTTATGACTTCATTCGCTACGCGCTGGTGTCAGGTCTTCTATTAGGGCCCACCTGCGCCCTGCTCGGTGTATTCGTCAACCTGCGCGGCATGGCTTTTTTCAGCGACGCACTCGCCCACTCCGCCCTCACCGGAGTCGCCCTCGGATTCATGATCGACGCCTGGACCGGCTGGAAAATAGATCCCACGATCTATGTCCTCATCTTCTCCTGCCTGCTCGCGCTCGGCATGGGCTGGCTGTCCCAGCGCACGCCGCTTTCCCGCGATACCATCACCGCCTTCACCTTCACTGGCAGCGTCGCCCTCGGAGTGATCCTTATTTCTCTGCTCGGGAAACACCGCATGCTCGAAGGCTTGCTCTTCGGCAGCATCTACGCGAACGGCCCCGCCGACATCGTCCACCAAGCCATCCTCGCTGCCGCAGTGCTCGTGTTTTTCCTCACCCAGCTCCGCCCGCTCACCCTCGCTACTCTCGATCCCGAACTTGCGCGCTCCCGCGGCATCAGGCCCGCGTTGCTCCATTACGCATTCTCCCTGCTTGTCGCCGCCACCGTGGCCGTCGGCCTCAAAATGCTCGGTGCCCTCCTGCTCAGCGCCCTCATCGTCATGCCCGCCGCCGCTGCCCGCATCGCGTCTTCCAGCTTTCGAAACCTCATCCTGGTTGCACTTCTGCTAGGTATTGCCGCCCCTCCCGTAGGCATCGCCGCCTCCGCCACGCTCAACCTCCCCACAGGCCCCTGCATTGTCCTCGTCCACGTCGCCGCCTTGGCCGTCTGCCAGCTCATTCATCTCATCCGTCCATTGAGAAGCCTAACCACATGACCCCGTCCTCCGAGCGCATTCCCGTCCTCATCGTTGCTGGTTTCCTCGGTGCCGGGAAAACCACATTCATCCGCGAGCTGATCCCACGACTCATCCCCGGCCCACGCGCTCCCTATGTCATCCTCAATGATTTTCTCAACGCAGCCATCGACGCTTTCACCCTCAAAGGCCTCGGCGCGGAAATCCAAGGCCTCGCCGCTGGCTGCGTCTGTTGCGATGACACCGGGAGTCTGATTGACGCCATCCTCCGCGTGCCCGTGTCCATCCGCCCGCTCATCATCATCGAAGCCAATGGCACCACCGATCCCTATCGCCTCATCGAAACCCTCACGCTCACCGCCGCCCTGCGTGATGTCCTCGGTTCCATTCTCCAGGTCACCGTCATCAACGAATCCCGCTGGGGTAAACGCTGGCTCCCCGGAGACAAACACACCGAACGCGCCCAAGTCCGCACCGCCAGTGCCATCCTAACGAACCGCAGTGAAACCGCCACCGACAAACAAAAACAACGCCTCCGCGACGACCTGCTAGAGCTGAATCCCCGCGCCCCACGGCTCGACACGGACTCCTTCATCGATCTCCTGCTGCATGAAACTGCTGCGGAAACCCTGCCAACGCCGAACACCAGCGATCCCATTCCACACG
Organism: Akkermansia sp.; assembly: GCA_020047775.1. Taxonomy (GTDB): domain Bacteria; phylum Verrucomicrobiota; class Verrucomicrobiia; order Verrucomicrobiales; family Akkermansiaceae; genus Luteolibacter. The sequence goes on from JAIFNK010000186.1 coordinate 6,343, forward strand.
CCCACCACCATGTGGCCGTGCAACTGGAGCCTCCCTTGATGAGCGAGGAAGGCCTCCGCCAATGGCTCCAGGCACTCCCACGGGACATCCTCCGTGTGAAGGGACTAGCCCGCATTTCCGACCGGGAAATGTGTTACTTCAACCGCACCGACGATCCATTCGAATCACCCAGAATCATCAAGGTCCGCGCGCAGGAAGGCATGGAACCTGCCGCCGTTTTTATTGGCCCGGGACTCAACGAGAAATCCCTGCTCGCCAGCTTCCGAGATGAAACCCGCGTCTCACCATTCAAACTCTCTCTTTGAAACTCCAACACACCTCCTAACATGAATGCCGACCGCAAACTCCCCGTCACCGTCCTCTCCGGCTTCCTCGGTGCCGGAAAAGCCACCCTCCTCAACCACATCCTGAAAAACCGCGAGGGCTTGAAGGTGGCCGTGATCGTCAACGACATGAGCGAGGTGAACGTCGATGCCGAGACCCTCCGACGGGGTGATGCGGCGCTTTCCCACACCGAGGAAAAGATGGTGGAAATGTCCAACGGCTGCATCTGCTGCACGCTGCGCGAGGATTTGATGCTGGAAGTGACGCGGCTTGCGAAGGAGGGCCGCTTTGACGCGCTTCTCATCGAATCCACCGGCGTCTCCGAGCCGATGCCCGTCGCGGAAACCTTCACTTTCACCGACGAGAATGGCAGCTCGCTATCAGAAATTGCCAACATCGACTGCATGGTCACCGTGGTCGATGCTCCGAACTTTCTACGCGACTATTGCAGCACCGAGCAACTCAAGGACCGCGATCAGGAAGTAGGCCCGGAGGATGAGAGGCCCCTCGTCGATCTCCTAACCGATCAAATCGAGTTCGCCAACATCATCATCGTCAACAAGGCGGACTGCGTGAGCGAGGAAGGGCTCGCGAC
>JAIFNK010000299.1 GCA_020047775.1 Akkermansia sp.
CTAACCTGGCTGTTTTAGAGTGAAAGTCTAGCGCGAATCCTAAAAGCCATGAAAGCTAGGCTTTCATGGCCTTGCTGTGCAAACGCCCTACGACCCGATGGATAAATCCCACTTCCCGCTTGCCACACCACCTGTTCCCCTGCCCTTTGTCTGCATGGCCATCCTCTTGCGGATTCTCCGCCACACCTTCCGCTTCCCCATGCAGAGCATGCTCTCGCTGCTGATGGCCGTCGCCTGCACCGTGCTCGTCCTCGTCCTGCCAGGCATCACCATGCAGTTCATCGACGTGATCATCGCGAAAAACCGCCCGGATCTCATCATCCCCACCGCCGCCGTCGGCATCGGCGCGATCCTCCTGCGGCAGGCGATTTTCACGCTGCGCACCTATTATAACAACTCACTCGAACTCAAACTCACCCACCTCATCCGCGTCGAGCTTTACGACAAACTCCAGCGGCTGCCCGTCAAGTGGTTCGACTCGAACTCTTCCGGAGAAATCATGTCCCGCGTCGCCAACGACGTGCCCACCACCAACCGCGTCATCATCGAGGGCGTGGACCAGGCCATCGCCGCAGTGCTCCAGTTCCTCATCGTCATGGGCTATATGTTCTGGCACTCGTGGCAACTCACGCTGGTCACGCTCATTCCGCTGCCCTTCATCGCCGTTCTAACCACCTGGTGGAGCCGTCGCTCGGAGCCGATGTGGCGCGAGTCCTCCGAAGCCTCCTCCGCGCTCAATGCCATCCTCCACGACAACCTCTCCGGCATCCGCCAGATCAAGGCCTACACCGTCGAGCCTCAAGCCCTCGAAACCTTCGACAAGGCGTCCAGAAAAGTCGGGGAAAAAACCATGAACGTCATGCGCGGCCAGGCGCTGGTCTGGCCCGGTGTCTCCTTCATCGCCGAGTCCGGCATCATCCTGATGGTCGCCTTCGGCGCGTGGTCAGTGCTCCAAGGGCATCTTGAACAAGGTGTGGTGGTGTCTTTCGTGGTCGCCTGGGGATTTCTCTTCGATCCGATTTCCCGCATCAACACGCTCTCACAAACTTTCACCCGCGGCATCGTATCCGCCGAGCGCGTTTTCAAAATCATCGACACGCCGGATGAAGCGAACCTAACCGAAGGCCTGCGCCCTGATCACATGACCGGCCACGTCCGGTTCGAAAACGTCTCGTTTTCTTACTCCGACGAAGCACCAACCATCAACAACCTCACCCTCGAAGCCCTGCCCGGCCAGACCATCGCCCTCGTCGGAGCCACCGGTGCCGGCAAGTCCACCATCCTCAATCTGCTCACCCGCTTCTACGAACCCACCGGCGGCCGCATCCTCATCGACGGCATCCCGCTCGACGGTGTCTCCAAGGAATGGCTGCGCGACCAGCTCGGCTACGTCACCCAGGAAAGTTTCCTCTTCAACACCACCCTCCGCGAGAATCTCCAGCTCGCCCGGCACGACGCCACCGACGAGGAAATCTGGGCCGCCCTCGAAGCCGCCAACGCCGCCACCTTCGTCCGCGCCAGCCCCGACGGCCTCGACACTATCGCCGGCGAGCGCGGCAGCCGCTTCTCCGGCGGCGAGAAACAACGCCTCTCCATCGCCCGCGCCCTGCTCAAAAATCCCCCGCTGCTGCTGCTCGACGAAGCCACCTCCGCGCTCGACAACCACACCGAGCACCTCGTCCAGGAAGCCCTTGAAAATCTTCGTTCCGACCGGACCTGCTTTGTCATTGCCCACCGCCTTTCCACCGTCCAGAAGGCCGATCGCATCTGCGTCCTGCATCACGGGAAACTCATCGAACAAGGCACCCACAAGGAACTCATCGCCCTCGCCGGCTCTTACGCCAAACTTTGTGAGGTGACTTTTGCAAACGATCCTCGACCCGTTGGCTAATCCCATCCATACTGCAATCCGGGTATCACCCCTGCCATCCTCTTTTCTACATGGAAACACTTCTCAAACTTCCCGACAACGCCGCACCGAGCACCATCACCGAGATTCTCGCCTCGCTGCGCAAGGAGCACTTCGAGCCCCGCCACGAAGCCAAAGCCTGGGGCGACTGGATCTATCTGTCATCCTACTCCACCGTCATCAGCATCGAGTGCAACCACGGCCTCAGCAGCACCGCCACCATCGAACATGGCGAGGGCGAGGAAGAGGGCGAGCCCATCCCGTCGCTCTACCGCGCCTTCGGCCGCCTCGGGTGGTTAGGTATCGACAGCGACGGCGAGTTTCCGTTGGATTGAGCCATGCGAGACATCACCCACCCCGCCGAGCGTCTGGTCCTGGCCATGGCCCGGATCTATCAATACCGGATGACCACCACCTCCGGTGGAAACCTCTCCATCCGTGATGCCGACGGCTCCATCTGGATCACCCCCGCGCGGGTGGACAAGGGCGCGCTCCGGATCGAGGACATCGTCCGCGTCCTGCCGGACGGCAGCACCGAGGGCCGCCACAAACCCTCCTCCGAATTCCCCTTTCACAAGCAAATCTACGACGCCCGCCCGGACCTCGGTGCCATCGTCCACGCGCACCCCGTCGCGCTCGTCGCCTTCAGCATCTGCGGCCAGGCGCCGGACACCCGGCTCTTCACCAAGGCCCACAGCGTCTGCGGCGAGCCGGGATTCGCGCCCTACGCCCTGCCGGGCAGCGAACTGCTAGGCGAGCGCATCGCCACCGTGTTCGCCGCCGGGCATGACTGCGTGATGTTGGAAAACCACGGCGTCGTCGTCGGCGGCAAGGATTTCTCCGACGCCTTCCGCCGCTTTGAAACCTTCGAGTTCCTCGCCAAAACCGTCATCAAAGCGCGCTCCCTCGGGCCGGTGAACTATCTGACAGCAGGGCAGCTTGCCGTCGGCGGGAAACCGGCGAGCGAGCTTGAGGAGTTCGATCCCGGTCCCGCCACCAGCGCCGAGCGCGCGCTGCGCCGCGAGCTGTGCGACTTCATCCACCGCGGCTACCACCAGCGGCTGCTCACCAGCAACGCCGGGAGCTTCTCCGTCCGCCTCGATGACGATTCCTTTCTCATCAGCACCGGCCTGGTGGACCGCGCCACCATTTCCCCGGACCAGCTCGCCCTGATCCACCAAGGCCGCCGCGAGCGCGGGACCCGGCCCAGCACCGCCTGCCACCTCCACCGCCTGATCTATCAAAAACATCCGGAGATCCGCGCCATCGTCAATGCCACCCCGGTCAACGCCACCGCGTTCTCCGCCTCCGCCGCGCGGCTCGACACCCGCACGATTCCGGAAAGTTACATCTTCCTGCGCGACGTGGCGGTGCTGCCGTTTTCCTGGGTCTATGACGCACCGGAAAAAATCGCGGAAGCGATGAACCCGGAGTTCCCCATCGCCCTCATCGAAAACGATTGCGCCCTCGTGTTAGGCAAAACCATCCTCGACGCCTTCGACCGCCTCGAAGTGCTCGAATCCACCGCCGAGGCCGTCATCCTCAGCTGCTCGATCGGCAAGGTGCAGCCCATGGGCGACGAGGTCATCGACGAGTTGATCCAGGCGTTCCTTGCCTGAGGTCGGCACCTGTTCCAGGGCACGTATACTCGTGGTCAGTCAGGTTCAAAGTGTCGGATGAGATTGCTACGTCTAGCCGCGAAAAATGATCCACAAATGGATGAGAATGCGAACGAGTCACGATTGAGAAGAAGAGGAAGGCACCGCGAATCCGGCGAATCCGACGAATCTTGAAGAGGATCTTTGAAACAGCAGGAAATCTTGAATTTCCTGATTCTGAGGATTCGCCGGATTCGCGGTGCCTAAACTCTTGGAATACCGCAGCCCCCGTGCGATGTGTTCCATCTTTCAAAATGAACTTTACCGAACACCAAGGAGGGGTAAACCGCAGATTCACGCAGATGGACTGAGGCGCAGATGGATTGGATAAAAACGTAGTCTTTAGGGCCCGACCGCCAGGACGCGCCCACTTCACCTTCTTCCGCCGGAGGCTACTCTTCTTCTTCCCATCCGCACCGCCCATCCGGGCGGACAAGTGGGCGGGCCGAGGCCGTCCAGCCCTACCCGGTAGGGCGTGACCGCCGGGCGCGCCCATTTTCACTTCTTCCGCCGGAGGCTACTCTTCCTTTTCTCTTCCACACCCCATCCGCACCGCCCATCCGGGCGGACAAGTGGGCGGGCCGAGGCCGTCCAGCCATACCCCAACCGCTGCGCCCTCACCGGCCTGCCCATCCGCGAGCTTCTCATCGCCTCACACATCCTCCCATGGAGCGGGCACGAAGCGGAACGCCTCAACGTCCGCAACGGCATCGCCCTCAACGTCGCCCTCAACGTCGCCCGCACGGCGGCTTGCTGCGCGCCCCGCCTGCGGCGCGTCTGCGACCGCCGCACTTCGCCTTCTCCCGCCGGAGGCTTCTTCTCTTGGGTCTTGTCTCTTGCCGTCTTGAGTCTTTCCTCATGGACGTCTTCACCCCCGAAAAACGATCCGAAGTCATGTCCCGCATCCGCAGCCGCGACACGAAGCCGGAACACAGACCGAAAAACCGCAGCCCGCCAGCACCTCAGGGACTTGCGGCAGCGCCGGGCGGTGTCGGTGGCCTGACAAACGCAATGACATGCTCCGGCAGGTCGATCCCGGGAAGCAGATCGCCCAACAAGGCACGCGCTTCCTGATAGCTTGCCCTGTCCGCAATATGTTCCAAACAGTCATCGCTTCGGACCCCATAAACACCGAAGTGTGGCGTTCGGAAACTCCCATCGAACGGATCATCCTCCTCCGTAAAAGCGGCCATGTTGCCTTCCTCGTCCAAGTCTTGACGAACCGTCTGAATCCGCAACCGTCGAAACTCCGCAACCACGAGCGGATTCGATGCTTCAACGCAAACCGGCAGCGGCAGGAAACCATCCACCCGGATCGGCAGGCGGAGCCTGTAGGCAATCCGCAGGCAATCATCCAAATCAAACCCGGCGAGCGCATCCGGCTCCATCATGTCCAAACACGCTACACCGAAACATTCCTCCATCAAATATGGCCACACTTCTCCGAGTTGATCGAACGCCACATGGCAGCAAGCCCATTTTTCAAAGAGATTCGCCACCCGCATTAGCTCACGCATGAAACTATCCATACCCTGATAGACCTCCGAGAGATTCAGACTTACGTCGGCATCCGCCCGCGCCAAGCAGGCTGCGTGTAACGAGGTGGCACAGGCGAAAATAGCGGCGGGATCGGGCAATTCATTCATCTTGCCGACATCACCTGGCCAGGTGATGACCGATTGCCAAGCCTGTTATTGAAGAAATATCGATTTTGCCAGCTAATTTTTCGATTCAGCTTGTTCAGAAAATTCCTCCCTTGCGGTGATGATCCAAATAATCCTTCAGAGGGTGAAATCGAGTTGGCATTTCAATTTGCTGGCCCTCCTTGCTCATAAAATGAGCCTTCAGGATTTTGGTGGGGACACGGTCACGAAGACTTTTTGAGAGTACCAATCGGTAGTCGTCATCAAACGTGATGAGCTTACGATCAAACGCAGCGTCATAAGTGGCCGAAAGGCAGAGCCCGTTGCGTGGATCCATCCGCGTTTCCATCCGCTCGGCCCAGCCAATAATGTGACTTGCCCGGTTCACTTCTGGAAGATCAATACCGGTCAGGCAACACTTATTCTGATAGATTTTCAGAATCACATCCCGAAACGTCTTCTGTCCGATACGAGCCTTAATGGATTGGATTCGCTCCTTGCCATCCTTGGATTCGGCGTCATGAACAAAACCATCGGGCACCGAAGGTGCTATATTGAGGGTCTTGGCTAAAGCGGACTCATCACCCGAGTTTGCATCGAGGATGCCCAGAATCTTCCGCGAGAAATTCCTTTCGGCAAGAAATTCAATCAACTGCGTGAGCGCAGCCGAACAATACCCATTCCGGAGATAGCTGACAGGTATTCCCTCACGCATCCACGGACTTTTCGATCCCCGCTTCTGCTCTTCGAGCACACGAAGTCGCAATTGAATCAACCGTTCTGTCGAATCTACAGCCCAGATTTTCCGACAATCCTCAAACCCCGAAGGAGCTGTCTTCAGTATATCCTCCAAAAGGTCCAAGGCCCGAAGATATGACGACGCCTTCCCACTACCGCCAGTATTGGTAGCACGGAGATAATCATTAAAGTCGGATTTAGTGGTCATTGGCCGATTCATTTTTTAACTTGGACTGATTGATCGATGATCGGCGTTGCTCAGTTGCCCCTTCCATGAGCTTCGATGACCAGATAGACCATCCTACCGCGTAAAAATCATGCGCCCCCGTGGCAGACTTATTCTTCGGTAGGACCATTCGGGGTGTTTTGTATTCTTTGTATTGAATTTCGAGCATAAGGAGGGCGGTGCCGCGCTTTCTATGAATGATGAGTCAAGAGCTGATCAAATTGCATTCATTATGCGATCAACCTCTCATATCTCCATCGCAGTCCCTCTGCATCCGGGTGGAAAACCTCATCTTGCGGAAGGAGCAGAGATTGCCCGGATAGCGCGATCAATTCCTTCTCCCAATTGGAACGGCGAGGATCACGGATCTTCGGGACGTGCCAATGATGATCGGGAGCTGGAGCGATGAGATTACGGTCCATCGCCCAGTGATGATTCTTGCAAATGGCAAGTCCGTTGGTGGGGTGGTCGTTCTGGCTTTCCGAAAACGGGATGAGGTGGGCGGCGGGCGGAGTGGGATTTTGAATGTTGAATTTTGAATGATGGATGGAAAGAGGAAGCGTAGTGCAGCGGCGATCTCCGGGGCGGCAGTTCGTTGGCGGTTTCATTGGCCTGCCAGCCGCGAGGTGGACTGCGGCGGTCACAGACGCGCCGCTACAGGGTTTCTCGTGCGGAGTCCCCTCCTCCACCGGCGTGGTGCCGACGCGCAGGTCGTAGAGGCGTTCGATGGCGGCGGCGAGGAGCACGGGGTTAGGAAAGCGGAACGGTTGCTAGATGGCGAGGAGAAAGGGAGGGGAAAATGAACATCGAACATCGAACGCCCAACATCGAAGGGAAGAAATTTTGAATGGTTAATTTTGGATCCGTTTTCGCCTGCGGCTACGCCGGGACGGGTTTTTGGATGGGGAGCGTGGTCTGGCTCTCAACTTTCAACTCTCCTGGGCTTCTCGCTTCGCGGGCGGAATGAAGTTCCGCGGTCCGAAAAGAGCTCCGCACCATAGCCGGCAGAGCCGGAGCCACCGGGCGCGGAGCTTCTTCGGCTTTTCCTGGGCATCTCGCTTCGCGGGCGGACTGAAGGTCCGC
>JAIFNK010000059.1 GCA_020047775.1 Akkermansia sp.
GGACGACAAGACCATCCGCGATTCTCAAAAATCCGGACAATCGCTCAAAGAATTCACCGCAGGGTGGACGGAAAAATTCCATGCGGACTGCGAAAAAATCGGCCTGCTCCCGCCGCACATCGAGCCGAGTGCCGTGGAGCACATCCCGCAGCAGATCGCGATGATTGCGACACTTGTGAAAAAGGGGCACGCCTACCTCTCCGACGATGGCTCGGTGTATTTTAAAATTTCCTCCTTTCCCGGCTACGGACGTCTTTCCCACCTCGACGAGCGCGAGCTCGACCTCGGGAAAACCCAGAACGCCCGCTCCAGCTCGGACGAATACGAAAAGGACAGCCTCTCGGATTTCGTGTTATGGAAAGGCCGCAAGCCCGAGGACGGCGATAATTTCTGGCCATCCCCCTGGGGTGAAGGCCGCCCCGGCTGGCACTTGGAATGCTCCGCAATGATTCAGGAATACCTCGGCGATTCTTTCGATCTCCATTCCGGCGGCGTCGATCTCGTCTTCCCGCACCACGAAAATGAAATCGCCCAAAGCGAATGCGCCTGTGGTGGCCGTTTCGCCGCGAACTGGTTTCACATCACCCACCTGCTCGTGGACGGTGGGAAAATGTCCAAGTCACTCGGAAATCTCTACACCCTCGACGACCTCGCCGCGCGTGGCCACACCGCGATGGAAGTGCGCTACGTCCTGATCGGCGCACACTATCGCAAGCCGCTTAATTTCACCCTCGATTCCTTGGCCGGTGCCCGCGAGGCGCTTGCAAAACTCGCCAAAGGAGCACGCCAACTCGCCGCGAAAGTCGAGCCCGGCACCCGACTGACCCGCGCCGGTTTCGGCCCGTTCCAAGCTGCGTGGGACAGTCTGGAAAACGACCTGAATACTCCTGGTGCGCTAGGCGGCTTGTTCACCGGCCTGCGGGAAGCCGCTCATCTCTCCGGCGCCGAGGCCGCCGCAGCGCTTGCCGGATTCAACCGCGTCCTGCGCGCCCTCGGGCTCACCCTGCCGGAGGAAATCCTTCAGGATTCCATCGAAGTCCCGGACGACGTTAAAGCCCTCGCCGAAGCTCGCTGGGCTGCCCGCCTCGCGAAAAACTGGGCGGAGTCCGACATCCTGCGCGCCCAACTCGCCGGGCACGGCTGGCTCGTCAAGGACGGCAAGGACGGCTACGCTCTGGAGCCGGCCGGTCCTAAGGAATAGGTAGAAACCGCCGGCCGGGATCGAGGGGAGCACAGCGCCTCGCGTGTTGTCTTCGGCGCCCTCGCCAAAGACAAACATCGCACGAGGGTTGACGCGGTTTCCTGCGTGGGCACCGAAAACCGCCTGCCGGGGCGCTGCTACTCCTCAAAGAACTTGAATCCACCCCTGAATCATTGCTTTCCTTGTTCGATTCCCGAGCGCCGCCGCGTATCCGCAACTTCATCAGAATTGATTCGATCCCATCATCTCCACCACCAGTCATCATGAAACCCTTGAAACTCATCGTCGCCAGCCTGCTCTGCTGCCTCCCCGTCACCTCCTTCGCCGAGGAAAAACCCGCTGCCGACGGCTTTACCGCCCTCTTCGACGGCAAAACCCTCAACGGTTGGAAGAACCCCTACGAATGGGGCAAGTCCGAGGTCGTCAACGGCGAAATCCACCTCACCGCCGACAAGAAGTTCTTCCTCATCACCGAGAAAACCTACAGCGACTTCGTGTTCGAGGGCGAGGTCTTGCTGCCTCCCGGCCAGGCGAACAGCGGATTCATGTTCCGCGGCCAAGTGAAGCCTAACAATGTCTTCGGTTATCAGTGCGAAGTCGATGGCGACGCAAAGCGGGCCTGGTCCGGCGGGCTCTACGACGAAGGCCGTCGAAAGTGGTTCATCAGCCCGATCAAGGGCGACGCCGCCAGCGAGGCCGCCTTCAAACAACGCGCCGGTGGCACCTTCAAGCGCGATGAATGGAACACCTACCGTATCACCTGCAAGGGCAAGAGCATCAAGATCGAAGTCAATGGCGTGACCACCACCGACATCGAGGACGACAAGGACGCCAGCGGAGTGATCGCCATCCAGCACCACGGCGAAAAAGGCCAAACCTACAAGTTCCGGAATCTCCGGATCAAGGAGTTGAAGTAAGCCGTTTCACGCGCCCTGCGCCGCATCCTTGCGGTTTTCGGAAACCGGCTTTCGAATGGGAGTTTCCAGCGAAAGGAAAGACCTTGAAGGGATGCCAAAAGGAGATCGGGCGAAGGTCCGGGATCTGGGACAGTTGGAGGCGCGGCTTCAGGCAGCGGTGCGGGTGCGGAATGAGCGGGCGAACCGCAATAGCGGGAATCCGTCCAAGGGACAGGTGAGTTTTAACAGCGGTCGGTGGGGCTCGCTTTGAAGAGGAAGAGTTGAACCTTTGCGCCTCTGCGGTTCCTTCTTCCCGGATGACAGGCGCGGTCGGCCATGCGGCGGCCTACCACCGGGCGTGGGAGTAACGCCCGCGTAAAACGGGGGTGATCGGGCCAGGCGCGCGGGCGGCAAGGACGATGGGGTGGACCGGGGGACGGTCAGAAGGAAACATTTGCGGCCTCCTTTGCTACGCTGTTGCGTAACTCGTTGATAATGAGTTGGCGGAACGGGAGGGATTTGAACCCTCGGTACGGTTACCCGTACGTTCCCTTAGCAAGGGAGTGCTTTCGACCACTCAGCCACCGTTCCATGATGCGGGTCGGGAGGTTTGAACCATAGCTTCAAGGGAACGTCAACCCTTGGAAGATGGAAACCTGCACGAATTTGAAATTCGTGGGAATTAGTCCGCGAAGGGATGGGTTTCTTCGTTGTTGGTTTCGGACTCGGGAGTTTTCTCGACTGCTGGTGCTGCCGGAGTTTCCTCGGCGGGAGCAGGTGTCTCAGGGATGGCCGCTTCCGCTTCAGGAGCGGTTGGGGCAGGGGATTCCGGCACCTCAACCGCCGCTTCATTCGTCGGCTCGGTCGTTGGCTCACCTGCGACTTCCGCTTCTTCGGTGGAAGACTCGGGTTGGGCGGTTTTCGGCGCAGGTTCTTCGCCTTCCTTGGCCTCGGCGGCGATTTTTGGCTTCTTGGATTTCTTTTTCTTCTTCTTTTTCGGCTCGCCACCCGGTTCGGCGGTATGGGCTTCGCGGGCCTCCTGTACGGCGAGCGTGTCGTCGGTGTAGAGCAGGATATGGCCTTGATGGAGCAGCCAGAAAAGGTCGGCTGCGAATTCGGCGGGCGGGGCGGTGCTGCCTTCCGGTAGGACGGATTTCCAAAGGCCTTCGAGCTTGGCGGGGCTGTTCTCGCGGATCCAGGCGACCATGACGGCGGGGCGGTCGGCGAGCACGGCATTGAGCGGCAGCGGATTGGGGCGGGCGGGGCCGGTATGGAGCTTGCCCTGGCGCTTGAAAACCGGAAGGTGCTCGGCCTCGACGGCGCGGCACACGGCGGGAATTAAAATCGCGGGGTGATTGCGGGCGTGGGTGCCGGCGATTTTCAGCGAGGTGAGCAAGGAGGGTGAGAGGTTTTTCACGGGGATCGCCCCGGACACATCGGCGAGGCGGGTTTCACCGAAGGCCTTGTCGAAACAACGGGCCCCGAGCGCGCGCTCGGCTTCGGCGCGGTCGTCGATCCATGTCTCGTCGCCCTCGCCCTTGATCCGCCAGCGGGTCTTGGTTTTCATCGTTTCCAGCCAAGCGTTGACGGCTTCCTCGCCGCGTTCGGTACGGACTTTGGAGGCGTAGAGCTCGAAGGGCATGCGGGCGAAGCGTTCGCGATGCAAGCGGCGCAGGTTGGTCTGATAGGAGTGGAAGTTGACCGGACCGAGCCAATCTCCGGAGATGCCGCAGCGGGCGATGGTTTGGAAATTCCCGGTCGGTGGATCGACCTCGATGGTTTCCTCCTCGATGAGTTCGTTGCGCAGCTCGGAATTCCAGAGATGGCGGATGGCTTCCTCGCGGGTGAGGAAAACCGAATCTTCCAGCTTGCCGCGGATCAGCGGGGCGTGGGGTTCGGGCGCTTCGAACACCGCCCGGCAGCGGGATTTCTCGGCGAGCAGGATTTTGGCAACGTCGAAAAGCGGATAGACCCGCGCGACCTGATGGATTTCCTTGCCGATGAGGTGGACGGCTTGCGCGTCCGGCGCGATGGTGGCCCGCACGCCTTCGGCCGGTGGTGCCTCGATGTTCTGTGGAGGAGCGTTGCGGCGATCTTCAAAATTTCCTCCACGGCCTTGGAACGGGCGGCGCTCGCCTCCGTCGCGGGATCCGCCGGTTCGTGGTCCGCGGTCGCGGTCATCGCGGCGCGGCGGGCGCTCGTCGCCGCCGGAAAAGGTCTTGGGGTTACGCTCGGGCTTGTCGCCGGTGGCGCGCGCCCACGCAGGTCCGAGGGCAAAGCTGGACAGGAGGCTGCTCAATGGGTCGTTTTCAGAATCACTCACGGGGCGCAGTCTAGGGAGCGATTTTGAAAATGACAAACTCCGCTTGCATCAAAATATCGGGTGTTTTCAGGCAGTCAGAAGTTTCAAAATCCGCCGCGTCGCGCCGTTGTGAAGGGCGAGCAGCGCGGATGCCCGGCGGGTCATTGCCTGCGCGTTCTGCGGATCGAGAGCGGTGAGGATCGCCTGCGGCAGGGCTGCGGCATTTTGTGCCGAAATGCAGCCGTCGTCGGCGATGAGGCGGTTGGCGAGTGGTTGGAAGTTCTCCATGTGCGGCCCGAGGATCACCGGTTTTCCTGCGAGGATGGCCTCGCAGGGGTTCTGGCCGCCGGTTGATAGAAAGCTCTTGCCGATGATGACGACGTCGGCGTGGGCCGTCCAGTCGCGGAGCTCGCCGGTGGAGTCGATGATGAAAACGCAGCGGCGGTCGGCGCCCGTTGTGGGTTCCGCGGACCTCAATCTCACGAGAAACCCGGCTTTTTTCAAATCCACCATCACTTCCGCTCTCCGCTCGGCGTGGCGTGGCACGATGACCGCGAGCGCGTCGGGACTGGCCTCTCGAATCGCCTGGGCGATCAATGCGTCCTCGCCGGGATGCGTGCTGGCGGCGAGGATGACCGGCCGGTTGTTTCCGAATGTATCGAGCATTTGCTGGAATTCCGGTCGCCGCGTGGGTGGTTCGCCGCTGCCGGGATCGAACTTCAGACTGCCGGTGGTGAGGATTTTGTGACGGTCGATTCCAAGGATTTCCCAGATTTCCGCATCGTCGGCTTCCTGGATCGCCACGGCGTCGAGCAGGCGATAGACCGGCCGCAGCCACGGGGCGAAGCGGCGGAAGCGGCTGGCGGAGCGGGGCGACATGCGGGCGTTGACCAGACGCACGGGGATGGCCCGCTTCCGACAGGCTAACAAAAGGTGGGGCCACACCTCGCCTTCGATCAGGACGATTTGTGCCGGTTCGAAACGAGTGAGATAACGGCGCACCATCGAGGGAAAATCCAGCGGTGCATAGGTGACGCGGAGTCCGGGAACCATCGCGGAGGTGGCTAACGCGTGTCCGGTCGCGGTGCCGGTCGCGAGCACAAAGCGGCGCCCGGGCTCGCTGCGCTGCCACTCACGGATGAGCTTGAGCGCAAGCATTGCCTCGCCCACGCTGACAGCATGAAGATGGACTGCGCCGCAGGGCTCGTATTCCAGCGGCGTGGTGTAAATCCCGATGCGTTCGCCAAGACGGGTGCCAAAGCCGCCGCGCCGCCGCATTTTCACGAGCCAGCCTGGAAATGCGGCGATGAAAAGCAATGGCAGGAGCAGCCGGTAAAGCACAAGGGCGGTGAACAATCGCATCGCGATTCAGCCTAGGGTGCCAGGTCGGACGCGTAAAGGAGGATGGCTGGCAATCCATCGCAGAGGGAGTGGCTTGGAGTTTGCCCGCATGGCTTTGTTGACTGCCGGGCGTTGTCATGAGCCCCCATCGCGAGTGCGCAGCTCACTGATTCAACGCGGTGCGCAATCCGCGGATCATCCGGGCTCGTCGATCCGGATGATGCTTTCGATATCAGTGGAGATGAATTCCCGGCTTCCGAGCTGGAGGCGGAGTTTGCTTCCGGTTTGGCGGGTGTCCTTGGTAATGAGGTGAATCATCCCTTCCAGCGGGTTGAGTTCGCCGGTGAGCTGCACGCGGACGCGGCGGCCGAGGATCACGCCGTGGCGGATCTCGAAGGCGCGTTTCTTCTCGTCGAGCTCCTGCTGCCATTTCCGGTGTCCTTGTTCGGACCCGTTCCCTGACAGGTCGAGCTCTCCCTGATCGAAATTCATGCGGGGAGGATTGCCCGTCCGGCGGGGCTTGGCCAGATTGGAATGATGGCGGCGACCGGCGGGTTCATATTTCCGCAGCCTGCCGGGCGATTTCCCGGAAGGCGGGACCGATCTGGGGGGCTGTCGATTTCCCTTCGATGCTAACGGCTCCTTGATAGCCGGCTTCCCTGAGGACGCGGAAGCACGGGCGGAAATCATCGCCCTGCACTCCGGGCAGGGTGCGGCCTTCTTTTTCGGCGATCTCAACGTGGACGACGACGTCCATCGCCGCCTTAAGGTCGGCCGGGGTGTCGCCAGCGCGGGCCATGTGATAGAGGTCCGCCAGCAAGCGGATGTTCGGGTGGCCGGCGGCGCGGATGAGAGCCGCGCCCTCGCCGATGTGGTTGATGTAGTTGCACTCTTCGGCGCGGAGTTGCTCGACGGTGACGGTGATGCCCTGGGCCTCGGCGAGCGGGCCGAGGAGTTTGAGAAGGGCGACGAATTGTGGATCCGCTTTTTCCCTGGTCCAGCCGTCAGGCAGTTGACGCGAGCCTCCGCTGCCGAAGACGATGAATTTTCCTCCTGCCATCTTCATGCGGCGAAAGGTGGTGTCCGCCCACTTGAGAATCAGGTCGTGGTTGGCCTCCGGGCCGACACAGCGCAGATTGGCGGGACGGATGAAGCCGTTGCAGGCGAGGACCGGCAGCGGCGAGGCTTTGAGTTTTCCAAGGTTTTTCAGGAACTCCGCCTCGTCCTTGTCGGGGACCAGGAAGTTGCCGACGCTCTCGGTGAGAAACTCCGCGCCCGCCGCTTTGAGGTCCGCCGCCTTCTCGATAGGCGCGGCGATGCCCATGGCGGAGAACAGTTTTTTTGCGGGTTCGCCGGAAGCTCCCATCAGTTGGGGGGAGAAGGTTGTCGCGACCAGGGTGAGTGATCCGGCTTGTAGAAAACTCCTGCGGGTGGATGCATTCGGGAGAGGTCGCATGGCTTGTGGGCTTCAAAGATGGAACACCTTGCCGCCGG
>JAIFNK010000267.1 GCA_020047775.1 Akkermansia sp.
AGTTGACCGGAAGTTTCCTCCGGGAGCATGATATACCTTCAAATTGGGATTATGAAAATTCTGGAGTCACCCCCGCCGCCGACGGACGAAGGATTTGACCGTCGGATCATCGAACAAATCCACCACTCGGAACTATATGAAACCTACGAGCGCGCCTTCGTCGAGGCGACCGGCCTCTCGCTACGACTCGCATCGGCCGACGGGCGGCTGGTTCCCGACGGCGCCCGTCATCACCAAAATCCATTCTGTGCCTTGCTCACCCGACCGTCCGGGACATGCCAGGCCTGCATACGCGCCTGGGGAAATCTAACTTTTTTCAGCGAGATCGAGACCCACACTTCCACCTGCTTCGCAGGGCTGCGCGAAAGCTGCGTGCCGATCCGGACCGATGGAAAGACCATCGGCCATCTCCTAACTGGTGAAATCACCACCAGCCGACCCACCCCCGCGAGGTTTGCTAAAATCACAGGGCGGTTGCGGGACTCGGGCGTGGACTTCGACGAGCCCCAGCTCCGCCGCGCCTATTTCTCCACCTGGGTCATGTCACAAAAACACTATGGATCCATCCTCGACCTGCTCCAAATTTTCGCCGGCCATATGTCGATGATCGCCGGGCAGCTCATCCTTCGCGGGGAAAACTCCGAGTCCCCGGACATCAACCGGGCCCGCGAGTTTATCCTGCAAAACCTCACCGAACCGCTCGATCTGAAACAGGTCGCGGAAAGCGCGAACCTGAGCAGCTGTTATTTCTGCCGGAAATTCAAGGAATCCACCGGCATGACGTTCACCGCGTATGTCGCGCGAACCCGGGTGGAGGCGGCGAAGAAGCTGCTGGCAAATCCGCAGGTCCGCGTGTCCGAGGTGGCGTTCGAAGTCGGATTCCAATCGCTCACCCACTTCAACCGCGTCTTCAAGGTAATCTCGGGGCTGTCACCGACCCAATACCGCGAAGAACTTCCAGACGCGGCACCGGGGCCCGATCCCCACTCAGCCCCGCGCGAATAACGGAACCCCGGCCGGATGAACATCGAAAAAATCGTGCAGCCTTTGGCAATAGATGGAGAGTAAAACGGAGTGGAATAGTTGAGGATTTCCAATGAAGAACGGTAAGGGCGTCATGTGACGCGACCGCCGGAGATTCACTGTCGGGGCGATGTCAATCTGGCGCAAACCCCGATGGAAAACACAATCGCCGGAACTCCCAAACAAGCCATGAACTCACTCGTAAAATGGAATCCGCTCTCTGAACTGAGCGATGTGCATAACAGACTATCGTCTTTCTTCGGACGCCCGACCCTGGGCAGCGAAAGCGAAGCATCCCTCGGCTTTGCTGACTGGGCTCCCCTCATCGACGTCACCGAAGATGAAAAGGAATTCCTCATCAAGGCCGAGCTGCCGGATGTCAAGAAGGAGGACGTCAAGGTCCTCATTGAAAACGGCGTCCTGCGGATCAGCGGCGAACGGCAAATGGAAAAAGAGGAAAAAGGCCGGAAATACCACCGAATCGAACGCGCTTACGGCTCGTTTGAACGGAGCTTCACCCTGCCGGAAAACTCCAAGCCGGAAGCAATGACCGCCGACTACAAGGACGGCATGCTCACCCTGCGCGTTCCTAAATCCAAGGAAGAAACGCCCAAACCGATCGAAGTGAAAATCCACTAACACGAAATCACGAATCATTCCACCGGCGGCCGCCCCCACGGCCGCCGGTTCTTCCCCTTGCGGTTAGACTCGCCCCCCCCCGAAGTTTTACCGGCGCGCTCCGCCACCCAACTCATCTAACACCATGAACGCCAACTCTCCGCCATGAGAAAATACGACGTCCGCATCCCGTGCACGGGAGCCGAACTCCACGCCGCCGCCCGCATCCCGGAAATCCAGGCCGTGGTCTCTCGCGGCGGCCGCACCGACCTCGCGGGAAACGCCACCGACCGGGTGCTCGCCCCCACGCTGCTCATCGTCGGCGAAAACGACACGCCCGTCATGAATTGGAACGAGGAAACTCTCCATCGCCTTCCGGGCATCAAGCACCTCGCCCGGATCTCCGAAGCCACCCACCTCTTTGAGGAGCCCGGCGCGCTGGAAGAGGTCGCAACCACGGCCGCAGCCTGGTTCGAACACTACCTGTCCGCAACCTGATAGAGAGAAATGAAATATCATGAACGCCACATCCACACACCGCGCTTTTACCAACCGCAGGGACGCCGGCCGCAAGTTGGCCGCAGCGCTTGCCGATTTCAAGGAAGTCGACGACCTCGTCATCCTCGCGCTCCCCCGGGGCGGAGTGCCGGTCGCCGCCGAGATCGCCACCGCACTCGACAAGCCCTTCGACCTGTTGATCGTTAGAAAACTCGGGGTTCCGGGGCACGAGGAAGTGGCGATGGGAGCCATCGCCACCGGCGGCATCCGCGTCCTCAGTCATGATTTGATCCGGACGCTCGGACTCACCCAGCGCCAGGTGAACGCGGTGATCGAGCGGGAAACCGGAGAAACCGCCCACAGGGAACAACTCTACTGCACCGGACGGCCCATTCCCGCCGTCAACGGACGCACGGTCATCGTCGTGGATGATGGCATCGCCACCGGTTCCACCATGTCTGCAGCCGTCGCACTCCTGCGCCACCAACGGGCGCGGCACATCATCGTCGCCGTTCCCATCGCCCCGGGCGACACCGTGGACCGCCTGCGCGAGGAAGCAGACGACGCAATCGTCCTGATAGAACCGCACCCCTTCAACTCGGTCAGCCAGTGGTATGACGATTTCTCCCAAACCAGCGACGACGAAGTCCGCAGCCTGCTGACCGCGATCTCCCCGATCCCGGAAACCAGGAATCGCAAGGCCCCCATCCACCCATCCGCCAAGACCGTGCTCCATCACCTCCGCGAGCACGCCAAGCCCTTGACCGGCGCGGCCGAGGACTATGACGAACTGCTGCAAATGATCGGCAACACCAGCGTGGTGCTTCTCGGCGAGGCCTCGCACGGCACCCACGAGTTCTATCGGGAACGCGCCGAAATCACCAAACGCCTCATCCTCGAAAAGGGATTCACCGCGGTGGCCGTCGAGGCGGACTGGCCGGACGCCTACCGGGTGAATCGCTTCGTGCGCGGCGAGCCCGGAGACATCGAGGGCGTGGAGGCCCTCTCCGGCTTCGAGAGCTTCCCCTCGTGGATGTGGCGCAATGCCGATGTCCTCGATTTCATCGGCTGGCTGCGGGATCACAACGAGAACGTTTACTCGTTGGACCACCAGGTCGGGTTTTACGGACTGGATCTCTACAGCCTGCACAAATCCATCAACGAGGTCATCGCCTATCTTGAGCGCCGGGATCCGGAGGAAGCGGCCAAGGCGAAGCTCCTCTACGGCTGCATGGACCGCTACGGAAGCGACCCGCAGACCTATGGCATGATGGTCGGCGTCGGCATGGCCGACAGTTGCCGCGCCGAGGTGATCCAGCAGCTAACCGACCTCCGCGCCAAGGAAGCCGCCTTCCTCTCGTACAACGGCCAGGCGGCGGCGGACGAGTTCTTCTTCGCCGAGCAGAACGCCCGCCTCGTGAAAAACGCGGAGCAATACTATCAGAAAATATTCCGCTCCGATGTCTCGTCGTGGAACCAGCGCGACAAGCACATGATGGAGACCCTGGTGGAACTCATCGCCCATCTCCAGTCCCACCACGGCTCCGCCAAAGTGGTCGTCTGGGCGCACAACTCCCACCTCGGCGACGCCCGCGCCACCGACATAGGACGCTCCCGCGGGGAGCTGAACATCGGCCAGCTGGTGCGCCAGGCGTTTCCCTATCAGTGCAGGCTCATCGGCTTCACCACCTTTGCCGGAACCGTCACCGCCGCCTCAGGCTGGCATCTTCCCGCCGAGCGGAAACAGGTGCGCCCGGGAATGGAAGGCAGTTACGAACACCTGTTCCACCAGGTCGGTCCCTCCGATTTCTGGCTCGACCTGACGAAAGACAGCCCGGCGGTGGAAGCCCTCAAGGTAACCCGCCTGGAACGCGCGATCGGCGTCGTCTATCGACCCGAGACCGAGCGCCGGAGCCACTACTTCGCAGCCAGCCTCGCCGGCCAGTTCGACGCCGTCATCCACTTCGATCTCACCCGCGCGGTCGAGCCACTCGAACGGAGCGCGGAATGGGAGATCGGCGAGGTTCCGGAAACCTTCCCCATCGGACTTTGAACCCCACCCTTCCCCCCATGAAAAACATCGTCGCCGCCGTTGATTTCTCCAACGGAAAGGCATGGTCCGCAAAGCGGCCGTGCCCACGCTGATCGTGCCCGCCGCTCCCGAATAGCCCGCCACTCCCCAGATCCATGAACGCCCGGCCCTTCATCAAATGGTTTCAAGACACGGGCATCGAGGACATCCCGCTCGTCGGTGGCAAGAACGCCTCGCTCGGCGAAATGGTCCGCGAACTCGGCGGCAAGTGCGTGAAAATCCCCGATGGCTTCTCCGTCACCGCCGAGGGTTACCGCCACTTCATCCGCGAGGCGGAACTCGATCCGGTGATCCGCGCCGCGCTCACCGGACTCGACACCCACGATGTGGCCCTGCTCGCCGAACGCGCCAGAACCGTGCGCCGGGCGATCCTCCACGCCACCCTGCCCCTCGACCTGCAGAAGCAAATCACCGCCGCCTATCAGAAGCTGCGCGGCGGTAGCGGGCAACCCCCCACCGTGGCCGTGCGATCTTCCGCCACCGCCGAAGACCTGCCGGACGCGAGTTTCGCCGGACAACAGGAAACGTTCCTCAACATCACCGGCGCTGACGCCCTGCTGGACGCCTGCAAATCGTGTTTTGCCTCGCTCTTCACGGACCGCGCCATCAGCTACCGCGTGGACAAGGATTTCGATCATTTCAGCGTCGCGCTGAGCGTCGGCGTCCAACACATGGTCCGCTCGGATCTCGCCTGCTCCGGCGTCATGTTCACCATCGACACGGAGTCCGGCTTCCGCGACGCGGTGCTGGTGAGCGCCGCCTACGGCCTTGGTGAGAACGTCGTCCAGGGATTCGTCACTCCCGATGAATACTGTATCTTCAAGCCCACCCTCAAGACCGGCTTCCGCCCCATCCTGCGGAAAACGCTCGGCAGCAAGGCGGTCCGGATGATCTATCAGGAGAGTGGCGGGCGCACCGTGGGAAACGTGCCCGTCCCGCCCGAAGAGAGTGCGAAGTTCGCCATCACCGATGACGAGGCGCTGCAACTCGCCCGCTAGGCCTGCGTCATCGAGGACCATTATTCCGCCAAGCGCGGCCAGCCCACGCCGATGGATCTGGAATGGGCCAAGGACGGCATCACCGGCGAGTTGTTCATCGTCCAGGCGCGTCCCGAGACCGTGCAATCCCGCAAGGATCTCGACGTTTTCGAAACCTATCACCTCGAACAACGCGGCAAGGTGCTCGCCACCGGCCAAAGCGTCGGCAGCAAGATCGCCACCGACCGCGTGCGCGTGATCGAGAACCCGAGCATGATCGACCGCTTCGAGGCAGGCGAAATCCTCGTCACCGACAAGACCGATCCCGACTGGCAGCCGATCATGAACAAGGCGGCCGCCATCGTTACCCGCCGCGGCGGCAGAACCTGCCATGCGGCGATCATCAGCCGCGAGCTCGGCGTGCCCGCCATCGTCGGCGTCGAGCAGGACGCGGACGCGCTGATGGACGGCGAAATGGTGACGGTGAGTTGTGCCGAGGGCGAAACCGGCTTCGTCTATCAGGGAGCGCTGCCGTTCCGCGTCAAACAAAGCAACCTCAGGAACCTCTCCCGCCCGACCACCAAGGTGATGCTCAACCTGGCCAACCCGGACGAGGCGTTTTCACTGAGTTTCCTCCCCAACGACGGCGTGGGCCTCGCCCGCATGGAGTTCATCGTCAGCAACCACATCAAGATCCATCCGCTGGCGCTGGTGAATTTCGACACGCTCGCCGACCAGGAGGCCAAGGCGGAGATCGCCCGCCTGACCCAAGGCTACGATGACAAACCCGCCTATTTCGTGGACCGGCTCACCCAGGGTGTCGCAACGCTCGCCGCCGCCTTCTATCCGAAAGACGTCATCCTCCGCCTCAGCGATTTCAAGACCAACGAATACGCCAACCTCATCGGAGGCGCCGCCTACGAACCCATCGAGGAAAACCCGATGCTCGGCTTCCGCGGTGCGAGCCGCTACTACCATCCGCGCTATCAGGAAGGATTCGCCCTCGAGTGCCGCGCCGCGAAGAAGGTCCGCGACGAGATGGGGCTCACCAACCTGAAGCTGATGATCCCCTTCTGCCGCACCGTCGAGGAAGGCATCAAGGTCCACAAGGAAATGAACAAACACGGCCTCAGGCGCGGTGAGAACGATCTCGAAATCTACGTCATGTGCGAGATCCCCAGCAACGTCATCCTCGCCACCGAATTCTGCGACATCTTCGACGGCTTCAGCATCGGCTCCAACGACCTCACCCAGCTCATCCTCGGCGTGGACCGCGACAGCGAGATCATCGCGCCGCTTTTCGACGAACAGAACCCCGCCGTGAAGACCATGATCGCCCAGGTCATCGCCGTATGCCGCAGAAAGCACCGCAAGATCGGCAGCTGCGGCCAGGCCCCGAGCGACTATCCGGAATTCGCGGAATTCCTCGTTGAACAAGGCATCAACAGCATTTCGCTCAACCCGGACACCGTGCTGAAGACGACCCTGACAATCATCGCCAAAGAGCGCGCACTCGCCACTCCTAACATTCAATCCGTTGAATTGGCAACACCATGAAGACGCTGTCTCCAGCCCCCCACCGCTTCGAGCCCGGGCCCGAGATCGCGTCGTTCTATCATCTCACCGGATGCGACCTCTCTCGCTGCGCCTGCACCGGCACCGCCTGTTTCATCGCCCGCAATTCCCTTGGCAAGCCTGAGCCGGCCAATGGCCCGCGAGTCTTTTGCCTGGGTCGTTGTTTCGAGTCCCCCGCCACCGGTCTTTCGAAAAAACGGCCACGGATCGAAGTCCACTCGCGCGAACCCGTCCTGCTCTCGCGAGTCGTCCGCGGCGGCGCGCGGTCGCTCGAAAAATATTGCAGCACCGGCGGCTATCAGGCGTTTGACCGGGCCATCACCGAGCCACCCGGGGCGGTGCTCGCCGCCATCGAAGACGCCGGGCTGCGCGGTCGCGGCGGCGCGGGATTCCCGACCGGTCGCAAGTGGCGCGTCGCGGCGGAACAAGCGGCCGGGCCCAACT
>JAIFNK010000161.1 GCA_020047775.1 Akkermansia sp.
GATCCTGAGTTCCCGCACCACTCGCATGGACGTGACGGAAGCCCCGGAAATTCCAGACCTTCCACCCATCACCGGAACGATCAACGTCACCGTGCAGGTCGTCGAAGACCCGAATCTCCCCGATCCACCTCCACCACTTCCCGCGCTGCCGCCCGACGATCCCGCCGTGGTTGCCAGATTGGCGGAGCTGAGAGAGAATTATCGCGGCACCGAACTCGTGTTCCTGTCCGCGACCGTGTATAACCACAACCGCACGTTCCTTCGCATCTACCCGAACGGGAGGGTCGGCGATTCGGTCACGGCATGGAGTAATCTCGATTTCAACCATTTCAGCGGTTTCTCCACCTATCGGGTTAAAGATGCTGAGGATGGCACACTTTACGACTTGGGTCTCCTGATGGGGATCGGCAGCACTGACACCAAACGCTGGGCAGAGTTGGCCGCAGAAAAGGGCTTCGAATACAATGCCCCGGAAATCCCGAAAATGCCCGACCTCGCCGATGGCGGCCCCTCCTTCGTGATGGTTGACAGAGACGTGAAGGGTCCGGCGATGGACACCTTGGAGCAAATCCACGACCTTTACCGCAAGGAAGGTGTGAGAATGGAAGCCGCCTATCACGCACGGGTCAAAGCTTACGCGGAGCGGAAAGCCTATTTGCTCGCCAATCCTCCCAAGCCCAAGGATGTGACCATCCAGTTCTGGAAGAGGAACAACCCATCGCCGAGAGGCGTGCAGGCGCTTGAAGGAGGGACACAACCATGAAACGACAACTCATCCGATACGGCGTTCTGCTAGTTGTCGCGTCCAACATGCTGGGAGCTGCCCCGGAACCACAGACACAGGTATCGTTCACCGAAGGAGCAAGCAGCACTTGGAACGCCGACTGGTCCGGCGTCACATTGCGGACCTACTTCCTTGAGTGGAGCCTTGATCTGGTCAGCTGGCATTATGCCCCGCTGATGGGATTCGGAACCGGCCTGAAAAGTTTCGGAATCAACACCCAGGGCGAAGAGAAATTCTTCGTTAGGCTGCACTATGTGGACGCGAAGGGAGTCGCGAACCTCGCCGAGGCTGAGGCCGCAGACTTCGACGGTGACGGGGTAAGCAACCGGTATGAGGTGGAAGTGGAGATGAGCGATCCGTTGGACGCGGCGAGCTTCGGCGGAGACAGCGACATGGACGGACTGCCGGACGGCTGGGAACGCGAAATCTTCGGGAGTTTGACGCGCAACGGGACAGCGGATTCCGATGGCGACGGATTGAGCGATGCGCAGGAATGGGAGCTTGGAACCCATCCGCTGCTAACGGATTCCGATGGTGACGGCGCGGCGGATGGCATTCTGCGGCAGGAACTCGAATACGACCTGATCGGGCGCTTGAACTCGGCGGACGGCGGGGCAGCGGGAACGCAGGCGTTCGTCACCGACGCGGTGGGGAACGTGGAGCAGGGAGACGGCATGGCCCCCGGAACACACTGAGGCACAGCAACAGAAACACCTTCATGAAACAAAAACATTCATTGGCACGCAGCGGAAACAATCCGTCCGGCGTCGTCCGCTTGGGCATGACTGCTGCTTGCCTTCTGGTTGGCGTAGCAAAAGCCCAGCAACCATCCTACTGGCTCAATTCGGCGGTGGAATCCAGCGGCGCGTTGCAATCATCCGCCACCGGGACGGCGGACTTGCGGGAGACCGCGGCTGCAAATCCGCCGGACGACGGGCCGATGGCGGCGATGGCGCTGACGGTTCCCGCCGCCATGGATGCGGAGGTGGCGGCACTGGCGCAGGCTCTCGGCGCGGGGCAGGCGGTTCCGGGCGAGGACGCGACGGCCAAGGCTCTGCGGATTTTCAACTGGGTGAGAAACAACCTCGGATACGAATGCTACCACGGCTTGCGCAAGGGACCGGCGCTGACCTTGTTGGAAGGCGCGGGCAACGACCTCGACCAATGCGCCTTGCTGGTGGACTTGCTCAAAAGCGCGGGCTACCCAGCGGCGGACATGAAGCTGCTGTTGGTGAGCGGCAAGGTGGACTACGACGTGATGCGCCAATGGATCGGACTCGCGGAAACGCCCTATCCGGGCAAAACCTTCCAACAGGTGGCCGGCGGCACAGTCCAGCAGGTTCTCGGCATCACGGCACCCGAAGATGTGGCCAAGCGAATCCTGTGGGGTTACCGGTTCCTTGAAAGCCGGGGCTGCGGCGTGGCGGACAATTCCGGACAACCGCTATTCGATTCCACCGCACTGCCGGACGGGGCGCGGCTGATCTTCGACCGCACGGTCGTGGAAATGACAATCAACGGGGACACCTATTATCTCGATCCCTCCTACAAAGTTCATGAGTCGCTGGGTTCCGGCATGGATCTGGCAACCGCCAGCGGCTACCAGCGGGCGACCCTTCTCACTCAGGCCGGTGGCACGGCGGACGCCAACACCGCCAGCGGCTTGAGCCAGACGGCGGTGGACACCTACATGACGGCGCGGGCCACGGCCCTGCACACCGCCGTGGGAACCAACTCCATGGATCAAACCATTGGCGGACGTAGGCTCTTTGACAACTCCGTGCCGTCGCTGTGGCAGGCCATCACCCTCGTTGACATCCTGCCGGGTGGCACGTTCCAGTATTTCACCGGCACCGCCGATCCCACGCTGGCAGCCCTCAAATCCACCGTCCGCTTCCAATACACGGGGACCGATCCACTCGACTTCACCATCCCCACCGCTGAACTCAAGGGGCGGAAAATTTCCCTGACCTTCACCGGCAACACCGCCGAGCTGCGGTTGGACGACGCGCTGCCCGCCAGCGCGACCGGGCGCGACCCCTCCGGAACTGTTAGCGCGAACACCATGGATCTCACCATCACGGTGAGTCATCCGACACTGGGAGGCATCAGCGAGAAGAAGACTTACAAAAAGACCACCTCCAGCGCGGCTCCCTGCTCGTATGCCATCATTTACGGCTTCACCACTTCCGAGCGCCTGTTGCAGAAACGCCACGAGCAGCTCAGGGCTTACAAGGACGCGGGCAAGGCGGAAAGTTCCAATGAGATCCGCACGGAGCTGCTCAACATCATGGGCCTGACATGGCTGCGGCAGACACAGATGCTCACCAACGCGCTCGCGGCGAAGAACCGCGTGCTGCCGCTCGACCGCCACCGCTTCGGGCGCGTGGCTCAAGAGGAAGGGTTCTACGTGGATGTGGGTTTGCAATATTCGGACTCCATTGCCGATGACGGCCTTAGCGACGACGGGCGTCTCGACCGGGTCTTCAACCTCGGTTCCCTCTTCTGGAGCGCGATGGAGCACGGAGTTATCCAACAGATGCAGGTCAAGGAAAACGGCGAGCCCTATGACGCTGTCTCCACGGTCAACATCCTGCGCACGGCCAACCAGGCAGGCGGCACCCAGAAAATCGTGCTCGGACGCGCATCCAACTGGAACACGGTCAAGCCGACGTTGACCGGCTACGACACCCACAACGGCGTGCCCGACCCCGGCGAATACACCGATGCGAATGGCAACGGCAGCTACGATCCCGGAGAATCCTGGGCGGATCAAACCATCAAACAAAACCTCGAATGGCTGGTTCTCAACAAATCCGCGCAGGTTATGTTACCTCAGAGCGCCAGCGTGACGCAAGGCATCTGGACGGGCAGCGGCTGGGTCATCCGCAGCCCGACTCTCGCGGGCATGATCATCAGCGGCGGCTATGCAGGTGGCTACGCCACCAGCGTCGGGCAGGTCACCTCGCCACCGGTCACCCGGTCGTTCTGGACCAATCCCGCGACAGTCTATCAACCGGCGTCAATTCCGGCGATCGTAAGATCCATCGTATCTCCACCCTCGTTTTCGCAGAGCTACTACGCCAGTGATCCGGTTGACATGGCCACCGGCGGCTTCGTCCATGCGGTCGAAGACCTGATGACCGGCCTGGAGGAGGCACCCCGCGGCCTGGGCTTCACGCGTGACTATTCCTCCAACTCCGCCACGCGCGACGACCAGCACCTCGGCTACGGCTGGTCGCACAACCTGCACATCCGGGCGGACGCGCGGACCGCCGAGGCGGAAATGCTCGGCATGGGCAGTCCGCAGCAAGCCGCCGTTTTCCTGGCTGCCATCGCCGCCACCAGCGACCTCTATCGCACCGACGCCACCCCCAAGGAATGGGCCACCGCCTCTTTGGTCACCGCATGGATGGTCGATCAAATGCGCAACAGCGGCGTCTCGCTGCGTGTCGGCCGCGACATCCACCAGTTCATCGCCCAGCCGGACGGCACCCACACCGCGCCTCCCGGCTCCACCATGACGCTCGCCAAAGTGTCCGGCACCTATCAACTCAAGCAGCGTCTCGGCAACACCATCCATTTCGACACCACCGGCAAGGCCGCGAAAATCGCCGATGTGGATGGCCGGGAAATGTCCTTCATCTATCATGGCGACGGGCGGATCGACTACGTCCAAGACCATGTCGCTCGCAGATACACCTTCGGCTATGATGCCACCACCCAGCGCATCACCAGCGTCACGGATTCCACCACGCCCGCCCGCAGTGTCACCTTTGCCTATGACACTCACGGCAACCTGACCCTCTCAACCGATCCGGAAGGCAAAAACACCCATTTCGACTACGCCATTACGGGCGATCCCGGCGCCACCGCTGCCACCGAACACAAAATCGTCCGGCTGCGCAACCACGACGCGGAAACCATCGTCCAGAACGTCTATGACCCTCTCGGCCGGGTGGAGCGCCAGTTCCTCCACGGCGACACGTCCAAAACCTATCACCTCCACTACACCGGACGCGACAACTACGAAGTCGATCCCCAAGGCGGCATCACCCACTACCTCTACGACGAAAAAGGCCGGGCCGCAGGCAAACGCGACGCTTCGGGCAATCTAACCACCATCGCCCATGACAGCCAGGGCCGCGTCGCCTCCCGCACCACCGCCACCGGAGAAACCACCTCTTACACCTACGACGCATTCCACAACCTCAAGCGCATCGACCACCCGCGAGGCGGCGGCTCCACCCTCATGGACTACGACACCCTGCACCGGCTCGACCTCGTCACCGATCCCCATGGCGTCCAGACCGACTACATGTATTTCACCAGCGGCAACGACGCCGGAAAAGACCGCCCCCAACAGATCATCTCCGCCAAAGGCACTCCCGAGCAATCCACCACCACCACCGCCTACATCCAGAGCGGTGCCGCCATCGGCCGCGTCGCCTCCATCACCGATGGCGACAACCTCGTCACCACCAGCACCTACGATGCAAACGGCATGCCAGACCTCACCACCTCAGGCGGTTTTGTCACCCACGAGAATTACGACTCCCGAGGCAACCTGCTAACCGTCACCGACCCTAACGGACGCGTGACCTCAGCGACCTATAACCAACGCCGCCAAGTCACGGCCACCACCGCCGATCAAGCGGGCATCGCCGCCGCCACCGCCACCACTTACGACAACCAAGGGCGCGCTGCCACCCTCACCCCACCCGCCGACAACGCAGGCCAGCGCCCGCAGCAAGCCACCACCTACACCGCCACCGACAAGATCAAGCTCGTCAAACTCGCCGGCACCACCCTCTCCGACACCACCTACGACAGCCGCGACTGGTCCGCCAGCGAGACCGACGCCGCCGGACGCGCCACCCAGTTCGTGCGCCATGCGGATGGCGACATGAACGAAACCCGCAAGCCCGCCTCCCGCACCACCGTTTTCCAATACGACGGCGACCACCGCCTCACCGCCAGCACCAACCCCGGAGCCAACAGCGGCATCCGCAATGCGGCCCTTCAATACGGCACCACCCCCGGCGGCTACCCCGGCACCCTCAACACCGAAGCCGACGGCCTCCAAACCCTCAGCGAATTCGACCGCATCGGCCGCCTGCGCTTCTTCACCGACCGCGGCTTCAACACCTACGAGTTCCGCTACGATCCGCTCGGCCGCCGCACCCACAGCATCACCCCCGAGAGCCAGACCACCCTCACCGAATACACCAAAAACGGCCGCGTTGCCAAACTCACCGAACCCGGCGGAGACACCGCCACCTATACCTACCAACCCACCACCGGCCGCCCCGCCAGCGTCACCTATAGCGGCACCGGCGGCGGCACGGTCAACTACACCTCCCACGACAACAACGGCAATCTGTTATCCCTCAACGAAAACGGAGCCAACCCCATCACCCGCACCTACGACGGACTCAACCGCGTCACCAGTTATACCCACGCCGGACAAACCATCGGCTACCGCTACTACCCCTCCGGAAAACTCGCCAAACTCATCTACCCCGGCGGCAGCGAAAACGGCACCGGCCACGTCGAATACACCTACGACAGCCACGGTCGGCTCTATCAAGTCATCGACAAGCTCGACAGCACCGCCAGCCCGCGCACCACCAGCTACGCGTGGAACCCCGACGGCCGCCTCGCCAGCGTCATCCGCCCTAACGGCACCGTGCGCGCCATCACCTACGACACCGCCGGACGCCCACAAGCCACCACCGAGAAAAAGGGGGCTAACACCCTGTTCTCCTGGAACATCGCCTACTGGCCCAGCGATGAAATCCGCACCCTCGACAGTACGCCCGCCCCGCCGAAAAAACACCTCAGGGAAGTGCCCGAGGGCGCGATGACCTTCGACAGCGCCAACCGCGTCACCAGCTACAACGGCCAGACCATCCAGAACGACGCCGACGGAAACAGCCAGCAAACACCCATCTCAAGGAGCGTGGGCGTCCCGCCCACACTCACAGCCCTCAGCTATGACAGCCGCAACCGGCTTACCTCGGTCGGGGCCGTCGGCTCGGCGGACCGTGTTGACTACACCTACAACGCCGAAAACCACCGCACCGCGCTAACCGCCCCCGGCGAAGCCACCAGCTTCCTCGTCGATCCCGCCGGAGCATTGGCCAAGATCCTCGCCCGCACCAAGAACGGCGCCACCACCCGCTACGTCTATGGCGCGGGCCTGCAATACGAGGTCAACGCCGCCGGAGAAGCCACCTACTACCACTACGACATGCAAGGCAACACCGCCGGTCTCACCAACCCGGCCGGCACCCTCATCGACCGCATCCTCTACACCCCCTACGGCAGCATCCGCTACCGCAAGGCCGCACACGACACCCCCTTCCTCTTCGGAGGCTTCTTCGGGCATCCGCTACCGCAAGGCCGCACACGACACCCCCTTCCTCTTCGGAGGCTTCTTCGGCATCGCCACCGATGGCAATGGGTTAGTCCACATGCGGGCACGCTACTACAACCCCCTAACCATGCGTTTCCTCAACAGCGATCCCGCGCAGGACGGCTGGAACTGGTATGCCTACGTCAACGGCAACCCCATGAGCTACGCCGACCCCACCGGCTACGGCGCGAACCGCGTGCTCAATGCCATGCAGACCGGCCTGAGCATGCTCGGCTTCGTCCCCGGCGCGGGAGCCGTGGCGGACGTCGTCAACGCCGGCATCTCCGCCGCCCGCGGCGACTACGTGGGAGCGGGCATGAGCCTCGCCGCCGCCGTCCCGCTCATCGGCGACGTGGCAGCCGCAGGGAGAGTCGTCCGCAGCACCACGCAAGTCGCCCGCGTCAGCCACACCGCCGCGCCGGTCATTTCCGCTGCTAGAGTGGAGAACGCGGTAGTAGGAGGGTTTTGTTTCGCGGAAGGAACGGAAATTGCCGTTCCAGGCGGTAGCAAGGAAATCGAGGACGTGGAAAAAGGTGATACCGTGCTGGCATTCGACTTCGCCACCGGC
>JAIFNK010000197.1 GCA_020047775.1 Akkermansia sp.
CAGCCACAGGTATCGCATTGCTTGATTACGGTAGTTGTAATCTCCGCATTGCAATGGATTTTCGCCTTTGTGAAAGCTCTACCGCCGATTCGGGAAAAAAGTGTGTTTTCCCGCCATTGCCGGGTTGACAACCCGCTTCCGAAACCTAGAGTTCGCGCCCCGAGCCGGATACCGGTCGGATTACGAACCTTTATTTGAGGCACACACGCCATGAGCAAACGCACCTATCAGCCATCCAAGCGCACACGGAAAAACCAATTCGGCTTCCGGGCCCGCATGGCCACCAAATCCGGCCGCGACATCATCCGCCGCCGCCGTCAAAAAGGCCGCAAGCGCCTTGTTCCCAAGGGCGTTGAAATCCAATACAGCCGTCACACGACGCAGCACGGCTGAAGCCGCGCTGCGGCGCTGCTGCGGGAGTCATCCGCTTCCAAGCCATGCGACTCCCGCGGACATGCAGTATGACCCACCGCGCGGACTTCGCGCGGGTCAAGAAAACCGGTCAGGCGAAAGCCGGCCGGTTTGTTATTTTAAGTACGCTGCCTGACTCCACCCTGCACACGATCCGCACCGGATTCATCACCACCAAACGCAGCGGCAAGGCGCACGACCGCAGCCTGCTGCGCCGCCGGTTCCGCTCGCTCGTCCAATCCCACGCACCCGCCTTTGTGGAAATCCGCCGCTACCTTGTCACCATCGCCCGCCCCGGTGCCAGCAAGGCCACCTTCGCCGAACTCGAGGAAGACTGGGTCCGCCAGGCCCGGCGGCTTGGTTTGTTTCCCCGCCCCGACAAACAAACGTGATCTCGCGAATCCTCAGCGCCGTGATTCGACTTCTGATCCGCTTTTACCAGCGGATCCTCAATCCGATGCTGAAAGCCGTCTCCGGCCCCGCCATGGGCTGCCGCTACACCCCGACCTGCTCGAACTATTTCCTCCAAGCGGTCGAGGCTCACGGCCCGTTCCTTGGCTCATGGTACGGAATTTGTCGGATTTTCCGCTGTCATCCCTGGGGTGGCTGCGGTTATGACCCCGTCCCGTCACCCCGGAGTGCGGAAAACGAAATCAAGTCCTGCTCCTGTCATCACGAGACACCCCACCCCTAATTTCTCCACTTCGCCTCCATGTACGATCGAAAAACCTGGGCCGTTCTCGCCCTCTGCGGCTGCCTTCTGGCAGTCAATCTTTACTATTCAAACAAGACCCAGGTCGAAAGGGACCGCACCCGTGCCGCCGAAAAAGCGCTCCAGAAAGCCCAAGAGCCGCCACCAGGCGTTCCCACCACCACCAAGGCCGGGCTCACCGTCGAGGCCCCGCCCCCACCGACCGAAGAGGAAACCGTTGTCCTTGAAAACAGCGAGGTTACCTACACCCTCACCAACATCGGCGGCGGCATCAAGCACGCCGCATTCAAAAAGCAGTTCCAAGTCGGCAGCAAGACCGAGCTCGTCCAAGCCAACCGCCACGGCGCGGGCCCCATCGGCGGGCTCGCCAGCGTCGGCGAAGCATTGGAAAACGTGCCCTATGCCTACAAGCCCGACGAATCCATTCCGGGTAAAAAGGCCGTTTATATCGCCAAGCTGCCTTCCGGAATCATCGCTAAAAAATCCTTCTCGCTCGCGGAAGACAACAAGCCGGGCTCCGCCTTCATTCTCAATTTCCAACTCAAACTCGAAAATTCCGCAACAAACGCCACCAATCTCGGCCAATGGAGCATCTTCATGGGCGAGGCCTCCCCGCTCTATCAGGCCGAAGTCGGCCAGCAGACCGGATTCTTCTGGAGTGAAAACGGCGGGATCGACTTCAAGGACGGCTCGGGATTCACCGGCGGCATGTTCAGCTCCGCCAAGTCGATCATGAAGAGCGACGGCGACAAGCCCGTCACCTACGCCGGTGTCACCAACCAGTTCTTCGCGACCCTCATCCGCCCGGCCCAACCCGTCGTTGCCACCGTCTGGGCGAAATCCGACAAGATCAGCCTGACCCCCGGAGCGGCACCCGTGACCGCCGTAAACGCCGGCCTCCAACTGCCATCCGTCTCACTCAATCCCGGCGAACCGCTCACTCTCGATTACCTCGTCTTCATCGGTCCCAAGCACAACCCGATGCTCCAGAAAATGGATGGTGCCTGGGGCGCCGGTTGGGGCGACGTGATGCAGTATGGCTGGTTCTGGTGGGTTTCCGGCCCGCTCAACTGGCTGCTCAACACCTATCACAACCTGCTCGACCAAGTCGCCAAAAACTGGTCATGGGGCCTCGCCATCATCCTGCTCACCATCACCGTCCGCATCATTATCTGGCCGCTTCACGCCAAGTCCACCCACACCATGAAGCGCATGGCCAAGCTCCAGCCGGAGATGG
Organism: Akkermansia sp.; assembly: GCA_020047775.1. Classification (GTDB taxonomy): domain Bacteria; phylum Verrucomicrobiota; class Verrucomicrobiia; order Verrucomicrobiales; family Akkermansiaceae; genus Luteolibacter. Next base: position 2,361 of record JAIFNK010000197.1, read on the forward strand.
CCAAGATTAAGGAAAAATATCCCGACGATCCGAACAAGGTGAACACCGAGACGATGGGTCTCTATCGGAAATACGGCATCAACCCGCTCGGTGGCTGCCTTCCGATGCTGATCCAGATCCCGATCTTCTTCGGCTTCTATCGGATGCTGCAGTATGCCGTCGAGTTGCGCGGCCAGGGCTTCCTCTGGGTGGATGACCTTTCCCAACCGGATACCCTCACCCACCTCGCCTTCCTTGGAGGAATCCCGCTGAACATCCTGCCCATCGTCATGGCGATCTCCAGCTTCCTGCAAATCCGCATGACTCCCAAGACCGGCGATCCCATGCAGCAGAAGATCATCATGTTCATGCCGTTCATGTTCTTCTTCTTCTGTTATAACTTCGCCTCCGCCCTCGCCCTTTACTGGACCACCCAGAACATCTTCTCCATCGGCCAGACCTGGCTCATGAGCAAGGTCCCCGAGCCCGAGCTCAAACCCCGCACCGTGAGCGACAAGAAGTCCTTCGTCCAACGCATGGCCGAGCGCCAGGCCGAAATGGAACGGGCTAAAAAACAGGGCACAGCACCCATGCGCGACGCCACCCCGGATTCCAAGAAAAAGCGTCCACCCCGCACGGGAGGCTGACCGGATCGCGTAAAACTTGCCGGGCTCGGCGGAGCCTGTAGAGTTCCAGCCATGAACCGCCTGCTTGCGCCCCTGCTAGCCTTCCTGCTGCCCGCCCTCTCGCAGGCGCAGTCCTACGCTCCCGTCGGCGATCGGCCGCCGTCGCTCGCCCGCGAGTTCCGCGCCGCCTGGATCGCCTGCATCTACAACATCGACTGGCCCAGCGCACCCGGACTCAGCGCCGCAAGCCAGCAAGCCGAAATGCGCGGCATCCTCGACAAGGTCTCCGCCCTGAAAATGAACGCGGTCATCTTCCAGGTCCGCCCGCAGTGCGATGCGGTTTACGCATCATCCCTGGAGCCCTGGAGCCCCTCACTCACCGGCACGATGGGCCGTTCTCCCGGCTACGATCCCCTCGCCTACTGCATCCAGCAAGCCCACGCCCGCGGGATCGAAGTCCACGCCTGGTTCAACCCGTTCCGCGCCCTTTCCAACAACTCCCAACAGATCGCGGAAAACCATGTCTCCCGCAGGGATCCCTCCATCACCAAAAAATTCGGCACCATGACCTGGTGTGATCCCGCCCACTCCGACACCCGCTCCCGCGCCCTCAATGTCATCCTCGACGTCGTCAATCGCTACGACATCGACGGCGTCCACCTCGACGACTATTTCTACCCCTACCCCTCCGGAAATCTGCGCTTCGCCGATGGAAAAAGCCCCGCCGAGCGCCGCGCTTATGTCGATGGATTCGTCAGCAGCCTCTACTCAGCGGTCAAACGCCAGAAATCCTGGGTCCGCGTCGGCATCAGCCCCTTCGGCATCTGGCGGCCCGGCGTCCCGGCAGGCATCGAGGCCGGCATCGACAGCTACGAGCAACTCGCCGGCGACTCCCGGAAATGGCTGAAAAACGGCTGGCTCGACTACCTCGCCCCCCAGCTCTACTGGCGGGATTCCCCCCAGAAACAAAGTTTCTCCACCCTCCTCACCTGGTGGCGCCAGCAAGGATCGCGCCCGGTCTGGCCCGGCATCGCCACCGAGCGCATCGGCTCAGCCGACGGCCGCGGTGCCTCCGAGATCACCAACCAGATCGACATCAGCCGCAAAACCGGCAAAAACTGGAACGGCCACATCCACTGGAGCGCGAAAAGCCTCGTCAAAAACCAAGGCGGCATCGCCACCAAACTCGCCGGCACCTACACCCAGCCCGCCGCCATCCCGCCCATGCCGTGGATCAGCGACAAATCCCCCGCCGCTCCCGGCGTCAGCGCCTCCGTGCAGCGTGACGGAACTTCCATCCGCTGCTTTCCCAACGGCAGCACCGCAAAATTCGCCATCCAAGCCAAGGTCGGCGGCACCTGGCGCACCATGAAAATCATGCCTGCCAGCAGCCAAACCATCACCATCCCGCGCGCCGACGCCATCGCCGTCACCTCGCTCGACCGCTTTGGCAACGCCAGCCCGCCCAAAGTGCTCGGCCTGCGCTGAAGCCCATGATCCCGCCGAATCCCTACGCCCCGCCGTCCGCGCCGCCCCCGGCCCAGGATCGCGCCGCCCTTGGCGAACTTGTCCGTGGCTGGGAAAAACTCCGCCTGCTTTACAACGGCATCCTGCTCCTGCCCGGCACCGGCGTGCTCGTTCTCTGGATCACCCGCCAGCACCTTCCGCTTCCAGCCGCCATCATCGGCGGAATCCTCGTTGGCATCGGCGCCAACATCGCCTTCATGCTCGGCCCGCTCGCCGAGCTCTACCTGCGCGGCCTCCTCAAAAACGGAGCCCCCTTGGGCAAAGGCCGCCTGCTGATCTTCAGCGCGGGCCTCGTCATCTCCGCGGGAGTGTTCGTTATTTTCGGGATCATTCCGTTACTCTGAAAATGCGGGTGGGCGTGATGCCTGAGTCTCAAAATGAAACTTGATGGAACGATGAGATCCGGTAATTTGCCCAAGTGATCACCGAGGAAATCAAGGAGTTCTTAAAATCGCTGACTCCGCTCGAATTGCTCGAAATAGAGCAGTTTGTGAATGAACGCCGCGCTCAACTCCAAATCGCTGGATCGGAGATGAATCGCAAGGCGAGGGTCTTAACCGCCAAGCGCGAGATTTTCACGGAATACGATTCGCTGCTCAGCGACCTCGCAAAATAACCCGTTGATGTTTGATTCTGAAATCCAGCTTCATTCGTCCATTCGCGCCTATCCATTCGCGATTTATAACCCCCTGGCTTGATCGCCCTGGGAAGCTCTCTCTTCGTGAAAACTGACGCCCGGAAACTATTTTCTTGCCGGACTGTAACTATTGAACATACACAGTAGTTCGCCGCCTGAAAATCGATGTCCCCCGAAAATTCCACCGCCCTTCTCATCGGGCCGATCTCACCCTCCGCGCCGGGTCCGCTTTACCAACAGATCGTCGATGGCGTGCGGCGGGCGGTGAGTGAGGCCCGCCTGCAGCCGGGAATCGCTCTGCCGTCATTCCGGGTTCTCGCGGCGGAATTGATGGTTTCCCTGATCACGGTGAAGCGCGCCTACGAGGACTTGGAGCGCGAGGGCATCATTTTCCGCCGCCAGGGACTGGGGACCTTCGTCGCCGATCAGGGCGATGCCGCCAGCCGCGAGGCGAAAATCAAAACCGCGCGCGCCCATTTCGAGAAAGGCACCCGCGAAGCCGCCGAAGCCGGACTCAGCGGACCGGAAATCGAAACCCTCGCCCTCACAGCCATCCGAACCCAAGCCCCATGAAATCCGATCTCTTCAATCCCGCCGAACACGCGATCCAGATCCGCGGGCTGCGCAAACACTACCCCGGATTCGACCTCGGACCCATTGATCTCGACGTGCCGCGAGGCTCGATCTTCGGCTTTGTCGGCCCGAACGGCGCGGGTAAATCCACTACCATCGACCTGATGTTCGGCATGGGCCGGGTCGATGCGGGGACGATCCGCATGCTCGGCCTGGACGCCACGGCCGACGAAGTGGCGGTGAAAACCCGTGCCGCCTACGTCGGGCCGGAACTGGAATTCGCCAACTGGGGAAAAATCCACAAGGCCATCCGCTTCGTGCGCGGCTTCTATCCGGCGACCTGGGACGACGGCTATTGCGGGCAGCTTCTCGAACGATTCAAGCTGAATCCTAACGACAAGATCGCCACGCTGTCATTCGGATCGCGCACCAAGCTCGCGCTCGTCATGGCCCTGTCGCGCCGGCCGGAACTGCTAGTGCTCGACGAGCCGACGACCGGACTGGACGCCATCGCCAAGCGCGAGCTCTTCGCCGCGCTGCTGGAACTGGTAGAGGACGCGCAACACACCATCCTCATTTCTTCCCACAACCTATCCGATCTGGAGCGCTTCGCCGATCATGTGGCGATCATCAACAACGGCCTCATCCTTCACGCCGGGCCGATGGATAAAGTCATCGAGCCATTCTGCATCGTCGATTTCACTCTGCCGATGGACCACCCACTCGCCAGCCAGAAAGGCATCACGCTCATCCAGCGGCAAGGCACCCGGGTCCGCGTCCTGTTTGATCGCAAGCAGCATGACATTGAAAAACTCAGTGCTCTCGGCGCCAGCGACGTGACCCATAGCACGGTGAATTTGGAAGAGCTGTTCATTTCCCTCCTCAGCAAATGACCGCCAACGAAATCATGATCATCCGCGATTACCTGACGCGGAAGCGCTGGTATTTCATCGCCGAATTCATCATCCATCTGATCGCGATGACCGGCTGCTGGTGGATGGGAGCGCCCATATTCCTCGGCATCTTCGGCGGCAGTGCGTTCATCCTGATGTTCGAATTGCAACGCGGGGGAAATGCCATCACACGGACGATGCTGTCGCTGCCGGTCACGGCGGATCAACTCGGGCGCTGCTGGCGGTTCGTAGCGCTCACCTTTCCGGCGGTTCTATTCCTGATTGCGCTATTGCTGGGCGCGGGGATCGGAATGACGTTCGGAGCCCGCTATCTCACTGCGGAATTCTTTTGCCTGATCGCCATCAGCCAGACCTTGTTTTTGGGCGTCTCCTATTTCGCCCTCACGGGACTGCCGGGTCAGCCGCGAACGGGTGCCTCCATCTGGCAACGATTTCAGGACATCTTCTTCGGTCTCATCTGGGGTTTTTCAGTGCCCGCCACCCTCTTCCTTTCCCAGGCTACCCAGGGCGTTTGCTTGGCTGGGCTATTCGTTAACAGGGC
>JAIFNK010000040.1 GCA_020047775.1 Akkermansia sp.
CCACCGATCCCACCCTCAGCAGGCGCTCGGATTCATCCGGTTTGAAGCGGTCCGTGCGGCGGGCCAGCGTGCGGCCGGGGATGCCCAGAATTTCCGCAAGCTCCTCGGTGGAAATGCCGAGATCCGCGCGGAGTTGCTCGAAGGCACTCCGCGGCACACCTTGGCGCAAAGCCTCGCGCACCTGCTTGAAACTGCTGCCAGCACTTGCCGAAGCCCTTAGCCCGAAGTGGCGCAGCACCCCCAACCAATGATCCACCGCTTCCAACAGAGCCGGTTCCTTGGCGCTGCCGTAGGTGGTGATGGGTGACTCCACGCGCCCGGAAAGCCCGGGGCCTTGATCTCCGTCTTGTAAGGTGTCTGCCATACGGCACATATAATCCGCCAAATGCCTGATGTCACGTTTTATTTTGATTCCGCGGGATTTTGATCGGGAAAAATGCAGCGGCACTCGTTAAGCCGCCACTTCGGGGGTGAGGGATGAGGTCATTTTTCCCGGGTTGCCATCGAAAAAGGACGCCCGTTTTGCGGCTATCTCCGGTAGGTTTTGCGGAAGGAACTGCGCTCGGTTGGCCCCGACCGCATTCCGTCCAGTGACGACGAGCTCGTCCCCAGCGTGGCTGGAACTTTCGCAACCGGGGAGTAACTCACTTATCTTGAGTTGGATAGCCTTGTTGATGATGAGGCTTGCGTGGTCGGACGTCGCACGCCAAGCTCGCGCACTAATTATGAGCGAACGACGCGTCGTCATCACCGGCATTGGATGTATCACCCCACTTGGCAAGGACTTGGCGACCACTTGGGATGGTCTCAAGGAGGGCCGTAGTGGCATCGGAACCATTACCCAGTTCGACCCCGCACCGTTCGATTGTAAAATCGGCGGCGAGGTGAAGGATTTCAACGCGGACGATTATTTCAACGTCCCCAAAGACGCCCGGCGCTCGGACCGCTACGTGCAGCTCGCCGTGGCTGCCTCCAAGATGGCGATGGAGGATTGTGGAATTGATATTTCCACCATCGATTCCCGCCGCTTCGGCGTGATGGTCGGCAGCGGCATCGGTGGTCTCTCGACGCTTGAGCGCGAGCACTCAACCTACATGACCAAGGGTCCGAAGCGGGTTTCCGCGTTCACGATCCCGATGATGATTTCCAACATCGCCAGCGGCATCATTTCCATGGAATACGGCCTGCACGGACCGAACATGGTGATCGTCACCGCCTGCGCGACGTCGAACCACAACATCGGCGAAGCCTGGCGCATCATCAAATTCGGCGACGCGGACGCCTTCGTCTGCGGCGGCGCGGAAGCCGCGATCCTGCCGATGGGGCTCGCTGGATTCAGCAGCATGAAGGCGCTCAGCACCCGCAACGACGAGCCCGAGCGCGCGTCGCGGCCGTTCGATAAAAACCGCGACGGTTTTGTGATGGGCGAAGGTGCCGGCGTGGTCGTCATCGAGGAACTCGAACACGCTCTCAAGCGCGGCGCCCGCATCTACGCCGAGCTCATCGGCTATGGCGTCAGCGCGGATGCCTATCACCTCAGCGCTCCCTCGCCGGACGGCAGCGGCCCTGCGTATGCCATCGGCATGGCGCTCAGACACGGGAAAAAGAACCCCGAAGACGTCGATTATCTCAACGCCCACGCCACTTCCACCGGTCTCGGCGATGTGGCGGAAACCAAGGCGATCAAACTCGCATTTGGCGACTACGCGACGAACGGCCTGATGGTCAGCTCCACCAAGTCGATGACCGGCCACATGCTCGGCGCGGCCGGCGGCGTGGAGCTCATTGCAAGCATCATGGCGATCAAGGACAGCGTCATTCCGCCGACGATCAACGTGGACGACCAGGACCCCGAGTGCGATCTGGACGTGGTTCCCAACATCGCCCGCGAAGTGCCGGTCAAGGTCGCCCTCAGTAACAGCTTCGGCTTCGGCGGTCACAATGCGTCGGTGCTCGTCAGCAAGTTCGAGTGACCTCGCCGATGGAAAATCCGGTGCATCGGCAGGCGGGAGAGATCGCATTCGGCGATACCGATGCCAGCGGCTGGATGCACTTTCCGAATATTTTCAAATACGTGGAAGCGGCGGAACACGCGTTTCTGCGCTCGCGGGGAATTCTCGTTTTCGACCGTGCCGAAGGCGGCTGGCCGCGGGTGAAAGTCGCTTGCGATTACAAGCGGCCGTTCCAATGCGGCGACTCATTCGAGGTGCTGCTAGGCATTGCCCGGATCGGCGCGTCGTCGGTCACCTGGAATTTTGAAGTCACTAACACCGCCGGAGAAACCGCCGCTTTCGGCAGCATGACGAACGTGCGCGTGGATCACCAAGGAAGGCCGAAGTTGATTTCCGACGACGAGCGGCAACAACTGCAGGCGGAATAAATTCCGCGCTCCAATTTTCATGGAACCCTCCTCCGAAATCTCCGGCCGCGTCATCCTCGTCCCGACGCCCATCGGCAACATGGCGGACATCACGCTCCGCGCCCTGGAAATCCTCCGCAGCGCGGACCGCATCGCCTGCGAGGACACCCGGCACTCCGGACAGTTGTTAGCGCATCACGGAATTTCCGGAAAACCACTCGTCTCGCTCCACGAACACAACGAAGCCCGCCGCGCGCCGGACCTCATCGCCGCCGCCAGGGCGGGGGAGACCATCGCCGTCATCAGCGATGCGGGCATGCCTGGCATATCGGATCCGGGCTATCGGCTCGTCCAGGCCTGCATCGAGTCCGGCACGCCGCTCGAAGTCCTGCCCGGGCCATCCGCGGTCATCACCGCGCTGATCGGTTCCGGGTTTCCCTGCCACGCATTCCGCTTCGGCGGGTTTCTCTCGGTGAAATCCGGCAAGCGCCGCAGCGCTCTAACTGCCGCGCTGGAGTCGGGCGAAACCGGCATCTTCTTCGAGTCGCCGCACCGGATTGTCTCCACGCTGGAAATCCTCGCCGAGGTGAATTCCCTCGCCCGCACCTGCGTCGCCCGCGAGCTGACGAAGAAGTTCGAGACCTATCACCGCGGCACTGCGGCCGAGGTGCTGGCGTATTTCCAGGCACATCCGCCGAAGGGCGAGATCGTGCTGCTGGTTCACGCGCCGGATTGAACGGGGTGGAATGATCCCTTTCGGACTGCGGGAACATGTTCCCGCTTTCCCACTGGCCGACATGTCGGCCAGTGGGAAAGCTCCGACATGTCGGAGCAGTCCACACCGTGGCGACCCGGATTAAACCAAAGGCGAGACCTTGCCGTCGCGGTCGATGTAAACCGCGCCGACGGTGTCGTCTCCGGCGACGAAGTCGGCGATCACTTCCGGCTCCAACAGCATCAACGCGGTGGACCAGATTTCCGCCAGTGCGGCTTGCGGTGCCGTGACCCACACCCGCTCGCAGGATCGCGACGGCATGGCGTCGTCACCGCCGGGATGGATGATGTGGCTGCCTTGGATGCCGGTGCCGGAAGCGCTGAGGGATTGGTTGAAAAGCGGGAGGCGCGCCGACTCCCCGCCACCGGCGAGCTCGACCGGCCACGCGTCCGGCCCGAAGGCTAACAACGAACTCGCTCCGGCTGTTAGTAGCCCGCCCTCCGCGCCCCAGTCGAGGAGGATCTCCCTCAACTGATCGAGCGCGAAGCCCTTGCCGATGCCTCCGAGGTCGATCTCGCGGCCGGGTTCGTCACAGGTGACGGCGGCGATGTCCGGATGGATCGTGAGCCGCCCGAGCAGTGGTGGGACATCGCCGGTGTCGCCCGATTTCCGGTGCTCGATGCGGCGGCCAAGCGTGATGTCGAACAAGCCGCCGGTGCGGGCGTGGGCGTCGAGCGCGGCGAGCAGACACTGGTGGGTGGACTCGCTGATGTAGAGGGTTTCCCCGGCTGCGAGGTGGTTGATGCGGGAAACGTCGCTGTCGTCGATGAAGCGGCTGAGACGGGCTTCGAGGAAATCGAGGTGAGCGAAACACTCCCTGGCCATCCCGGCCGCGAGTGATGCTTCGGCTGCTTGGATGCGCAGTTGGAAAGTCGTGTTCATCGCTTCGTGGGTGAAGAGATGGGAGGGTGGGAGCGGGGTCATGGAGCGGCTTCGGGGATTTCGCGCGGAATAAATTCCGCGCTCCAATTGTTATTTTTCGTCCTTCCATGAATTCCAGATGTCATTTCTCACGAACAGCACCACGGGCACTCCGGCGCGCAGGCCGCGGGGAAGCGGCGTGTGGGTTTGTTGGAGCTGGCTGGCGACCGCGTCCTCCACCTCGGGCATGGCGAAGACCAGCGGCATCCTGGTTAGGTCGGCGGAGGGCGTCGGCCAGTAGCCGATTTTCCCGAAGGAGCGGAGATACCACGGCAGCGGCCAGTAGTCGGAGCCGACGACGGCAATGGGCTCCAGCGTGCGGCCGGGGGCGATCTGTTGGAGTTGTTTGAGCCATGGTTCCAGGGTCTCCATCTCGTTGCGGGTCGGGACGTAGGCGAAGGGGTTCCGGTCATCCGAAGCAAAGCGTCCGGTGGCGTGCCGGGTTTGATGGAACTGGGTGACCAGCGCCACAACCACCAGCAGGCAGAGCGAAACCTTCACCCACGGCCGATTGCGTGAAAATCCCGCGACTCCGAAGCCGGCGAGCAGGCAGACATGCGCCCATGGCAGACAGGCGAGCCACGGCGTTTTATAGGCGATGAGGCTGTAAATCGCGAAGTGCCCGACCGCCGCGTAGGCGATGAAGCGGATGATGAAGCGACCTTCCGGACGACGGAACGTGGAGACGTAACCTAGCAGCGCGAGGATCACCACCGGCGTGCCGAACCACCAGACGCCACCGGATTTGACCGGAAGCGCGAGCAGTTGCAGGTAATAACCGAACGGCTTGTCATGCCCGTCCACGGTTTCATAAACGAAGAACGTGCGCACCGCGTCGATGGCCCCGCCGGGTTGGCGGAATCCATCGGTGTAGAAAAACCCGGCGACCACGGCGGCGGTGAGCATCGAGGTGGCGACCGGAAGCCGGTAGTCCCGCCAGGCGGAAATCCACCATGCCCGGTCGAGTTGTTTTCGGTTTTCCAGCGCGATCCAAACGGCGCCCCCCGACCACGCGAGCATGCTGATGGCGAAGCTCTCCTTGGTGGCGAACATCAGGCCGACGAACACCCCCGGGATCCCGTAGCGCGGCGCACGCGTCAGCGAGACGAGCGCCAGCATCCCGCACAACACGAGCAGCGATTCGTGGATGAACATCCGGCTGTAGTAAACCAGCAGCGGCGAGGTCGCGAACAGCGCGGCGGCCAGCAGCACCGGAGCGTCGCCGAAGCGCCTGCGCCACAGCAGCGGGACAAGGACCAGCAGCGTCCCGGCGATCGCGGTTAGGACGCGCGGCGGAGTCTGGGTCATTTCGCCCCAGCGGCTTTGGCCGTTCAGTTTGCACATCAGGCCGGCGAGGCTGCTGAGCGTGGGGCCATGATAGTGAAACGGATCGAACCGATAGTCGCCCGACTCCATCCGGGCGGAGGTGATGCGTGCGCCGGTGGCCTCATCCGCATGGAACGGGCGCTTGGAAAGCTGGTCGAAACGCAGCGCCCCCCCAACTCCGATCACGGCGATCCAACAGGCGATGGTGAGCGCTAACCTCGTCAAATGATGAAATACGACGAAAGAAACGATTGGCCCGCAATGTTAATCTGGTGCATTCAAATCCATGCCCGTTCCGTCCGATGAAATCCTTCTGGTCACGCCCGTGTGGAATGATTCCGCGCGGTTGGCTGGCTTCGGAGCGGAACTTGCCAAGGCACTCGCGGAGTCGCCGCTGCCGATCCGCTGGGTGATCGCGGACGACGGGTCGGGTGCGCACGAACGCGAGCCGCTCCAGCAGCTGACCGCCTGCTTCGCCCTGGTTTTCCCCAATGTGAGCCTTCATTTCGCTGCGGGACATTTCGGCAAAGGATCGATCGTCAGGGAGGCATGGGCCTTGTCGCCGGAGCCGGCGTGGCTCGCCTTCGTGGACGCGGACGGCAGCGTCTCCGCGACGGAGTTGTTACGGCTGACCCAAACGGCGGTGACCACCGGCACCTCGGCGCTGGGGATCCGCAAGCGCACGGCGACGACCGGACTGGAGGAAGGTCCATGGCGGGGCTTGATTCATCGCGGCTACCTGTTGGCGGCACACTTGATCCTCGGCCTGCGATGCGCGGACCCCCAGTGCGGGGCGAAAGTGCTGCACGCCGCGAGTTACCGCCGCATCGCCGGCGGGCTTCGCGAGAACGGCCTGGCCTTCGACTCCGAGTTGCTGTGCACCCTCAAGCGGGACGGGACGGATTGGCTGGAAATTCCCGTGACTTGGATTGAAAAAAAGGGCGGCAAGGTGAATCCGTTGGTGGATGGGTGGAAAATGTTGGCCGCCCTGTTCAGGATCCGCAGCCGCCAGTCGCCGGATTGATCGGCAGGCGGCAGTTGAATGCTGGTCAAACGGAAATCCGTCTGCCACGGTTTGCGCATGTTCAAAAAGCCTCTTTTCATTTTGCTTGCCGGGCTGCTCGCCTGCACGATTCCGGTGTCCGCCCAAAACACTCCGGGAGACGCCGAACCTACTAACAAAACCGGTGATTCCGCCGGCCCGAGCCGGTTCTGGCAGTCGTCCCTGAGCGGCGGCCACTTCATGGTCGCGCTCGACCGCATCGCTTCCGTCAGCCGCCATAAATACGTGTTGGATGGTTCCCTGATCATCGACGAGGTCACGGTGGACACGGTCGGTCAGGCGCTCGCGCGGTTTTATTACATCACGCCGATCACCGATGCCGCACCGGGAAATTCGGTGGCCGGGATCGTGGACCGCGGGCGCGAGCTCGTGGACAAGGCCGCCGACCGCGTCGGCACGGACGTGCAGGACATGGTGGTGAAAAAATACCCGTTGACCAGCCATGCGAAGTCCATCGAATACCGGGTCCTCTCGGCTGCCACACTCTCCGCCCTGTATGACAGCGTCCGGTCGTCCTGGGAAACCGGCCGCGGGCGCAAGTTCACCGGGAAGTAGTCACGGCTGGATTTCCACGACGGACGAAACCTGCGGGGCCTGCGGGATGGTCAGGACCACCGCCCGGAAGCTGCTGTTCTGGTTTTCCACGGAGGTGGGCGGTTTGGCGTTGGTCAGGGTCCATGTGCCGGACTCGGAAATCCGGCGGAGGGT
>JAIFNK010000251.1:0-4788 GCA_020047775.1 Akkermansia sp.
GCCTGCAACGGGGAGACTGCCAGCAGAAACGTGGCGGCGGTTTTCAACCGCCATGCCAAGGTCCGTGCCGCGGTGGATTGTTTGGCATGGCGGTTGGAAACCGCCGCCACCATGAAAGGGAAGTTGATCATGGTTCGTCGAGCGGTTTCACGACAGGCATCCAGCAGTTTTATCCGGACTCGTCACAGCGCTTCGCCGTATTGCCAACCTTCGCGGACCGGTTCCTTGACGAAGGCGTTCAACTCGGGGTGGTTGGTGATGCGGGCTTCTTTCGCGTCCCACTCGATGCGGGTGTTGAAGCGCTGGGCGATCACACCTAACTGAATGATCTCGGTGAGTTTCGCGGCGTAGGTGAAATTCGATCCCGGCTCAGGCCCCTCGCCCTTGATGGCGCGCATCCATTCGCGGAACGGTCCGCCTGCGACGCGCGGGAGGGTTTCTGGTGGAGGGCTTTCCTTCCACTGCTTGCGCAGGTCTTCGGGAGCGATGAGCGGCGCGCCAGCGTGCGTGCCGCAGCCGAGCAGGCCCTTGGTGCCGACCATCCAGCAGGCGCGACCGAGGTAGGCAGCGTGTTCGGCACCGAACTTGTCGATGCGACCGACCTTGGTCCAATCCTGCGGGCCGTCGAACCAATGCAGCACAACCGGTCCGCGGTCGCCTTTGGCCGGGAAATGGAACTTGATGTGGCTGGCGGTGGGGATCACGCCGTCGAGTGACTTTTCGCGTTGCACGCACTCGATGACAGTAGGCACATCGAGGTCGAGCGCCCACACCGGCGTGTCGAGCGTGTGGCAACCGAAATCACCAAGCATGCCGTTGCCGAAGTCGTAGAATGACCGCCATTTTTTGGGAATGTAGTCGGCGTAGAAATCGCGCTTTGCCGCGGGCCCGAGCCAGAGGTCCCACGCAAGTCCATCTGGCACGGGCGACGACGGCGGCGGCATCATTGCAGGATTGGCGAAATGCATGCTGCCCATCTCCGGTCCCTCGTTGCGGGTGAACACCTCCCTCACCTCGCCGATCACGCCAGCGCGGATGGCTTCTACCGACTGACGGATGCCATCGCCCGCGTGGCCCTGGTTGCCCATTTGGGTCACCACCTTGTAGCGTTCCTTGGCCTTCACCAGAGTGCGGGATTGCCAGACGTTGTGGGTGAGCGGCTTTTGGGTATAGACGTGGATCCCGCGCTCCATCGCCAGGAGGGTGGCGGCGAAGTGGGTGTGGTCGGGCGTGGAAATCACCACCGCGTCGATCTCCTTGTGCAGCTTGTCGAGCATCACGCGGAAGTCGTCGAAGAACGGCTGGGTGGTGCGCCAGTTCTTCATGTTTTCCGCGCTGAGGTTGCGGTCCACATCACAGAACGCGACGAGGTTCTCGTCTTTGCATCCCTGTTCGTAGGGCTGGCGGGCGATCCATCCGCCGGAGCCGATGAAGGCGACGTTCAGCTTGCTGTTAGCGGACTTGCCGGGCTTGCCAATGGCGAATGAAGGAAAAACGGTAGTGGCGGCCAAGGTGCCGGTTGCGGTCGAGAGGAAGTTTCTGCGGTTCACGGAAGGATGGAATCAGGTTTCAACCCGCTTGCAAAGCTTTGCGACGGGTCGCGAATCAATCAACGGCCACGCTGATAAATCGGTTGGTGCGCCCCGGGCACAGCCGCATCGTGCTGCTGACGGGTTCCGGGGCCAAACCGGGAAAGTGAGCTATTGGATCCGGATGAGTTCGGCGGAGTCCGTGGAGGCTTCTATCTTGAGGATTGTCTCCCGGATGACCTGGGCTTTTTGAAGACTCAAGTTCATGGGGAACTGCTTTTCGCCTTTGGAAATGGTATCCGCCATCTGCTGGAGTTGGGGAATCATCGGTTTCGCGCGGGCACCATAAGTGCGAAGGATATCCATCAACACGATGATCCGTTTCTCGCTGCCCCAGAGGTTCTGAGTGCGTGCGTAGTCCACGCAGGCTTGAATTCCTTCTTCGATGTGATGGGCCGTCAATACCTGAAGGCCCTCCAGGCGGACGCCGTCCGCAAACATCTCACCGCTGGGAGCCGGGGTCACCACCGCCTGATAGATCACCGGAAGCAGCGGCTCGATTTCCTTGTAGGAAAGCTTGCGATACACCGAGGAAATGGTGCCGCGCGCACGACCGTCATCGTTTTTCAGTCCGGCGCGCACCGCCTTGTAGAGCAGTTCGCGATCCACGCCATCCAGCGAATCCTTGAGCATCTGACCGAAGACCGCGGAGCTGATGTAGCGTTGTTCCATGCCGCGCGGGTCATCCGGGGTCGGGGTGCGGGCGATCATTCCGAGCAGTTCCGGCAATGCGGGCATGGCCGGTTTACCGATGGCCGCGAGGGCCTCGGCGGCTTTGACGCGCAGCCAGTAATCCTTGTCCCGAAGGATCAGGCGGAGTGCCGGGACTGAGGGTGCGGCTTTTCCTTTGAGCAGGGCGAGCGACTCACAGGCACCAAGCCGGGTAATTGAGTCCCCGGACGCCAACAGCTTCACCAAGGCATCAACCGGCGCGTCCTTGCGGCGGGTGATCGCGATCGCGGCACGGTCCCTCACCACCGGCGACCAATGGGAAAGACGCACGAACAACTCCTCAATGTTGAGTTTGTCATAAACGCTGGTGCGGTCCTTGTTGGTCCAACCGCGGCCGTCAAGCACCACTTGTCTGGCTTCCTTCTCACCGAGCTTCGGGATTTTGCTTTCGCGTTTCCCGGTTAGATATGTTGTTTGAAGTGGCATGGCATAGGCGAGCAAGTAGGCGCCGGTGGCATCCCAACCGCCGGTGCTGTCATTTGTCATTTCAGGCGGCCCTTGATGGCGGAAACTTCCGTCCCATCCGCGAGCGAGGTCGTAATACCATGCGCCGAACTCATGCATCCAGGCACCGGTCGCCTGCGGTCCGGCCTGCGCCACGCCGGGCATCGCCCATGTCATGTTCCAGAAATTCCCGGTATGGCCGGTGTCGCGCTCCGCTCCGTGGCAGGCCAGGCTCATGCGGGCGAAAAATCCAGCGGTCTCCGGCTCATCAAGCAGATTGAACAACACCGCGGTCATGCCGTTCTTGCCATTGTCATCGTGGTTTTGAATCCATGGCGCATGGTCGCCGTAGGGGACCGAGCCCTTGCCGGCATAAAACCTGAGCAGCTTCGTGCTGCGGTCGATGGCGAGATCGATGGCCGGATCCTTGACACCTGCCGCACGGGCCAGCACGAGGGAAATCGTCAGTGGCACGCCCGGCGCGTTCATCATTCCGTAGCCCGCAAGCCGGCCGTCGGGCATGGCGAACTTGTGCCCCCATGACCCGACGTTGCTCTGGCCGTTGGCGGATTCCATCGCCAGCCTGCGCAATCCGGGCATCACCGAGGCATCGCCGGTGGCCATCTTGTATTCGGCAAGCAGTGTGATGACATAACCGTAATACCAGGTCTGCATCGCAGCGGCGGAATAGTTGGACGCCCACTCGACCTCGCGTTTCACCAGCGTCAGGTAACCGGGGTTTCCGCTGGCTAACAGCGCCAGGGCGTTGAGCGGGCGGGTGACGGCGTTTTGGCCTTTCTCGTAATCGTCCTTCTCCATCCGCTTCGCCAATGCCTCGCAACCCAGCTCGAGGATGCGCTTGGACTTGGGGCAATCATAAGGTGCGGTGGCGCTGTAGTCGCCGAGCACCGCGAGCTTTACCACGACTTCATTGGTCTTGCCGGCGCGCCAAATCGTCATCTTCAAGTCCCCTGCCCCGGCCTTGGACTCGGCGAGGGTCAGCGCTTTGCCCAACTCGGTGCGCGGCTCGTAGGAAAACGGCTTGCCGCCGACGCCGAGGATCACGTCGCCTATTTGCAGAACCCCGTCGGCGGGTGAGCCCTTGGAGACCTCGGTAATGGCGATCTGCCGCGCGTCGGTGGTGGTGAGCTTGTCGCTGAACATCCATCCGCGGGTGCCGGTGGCGCCAAGCGTCCAGACATGATTCGCGCCTTCCGGGATGGACTCGCCTTTTGTCAGGTCGGGGTTCTTGATCTGGATCTTTGGTTTGGCAGCGGATACGGGGACCGTGAGCAGGACGGCGGCCAGGGTGGCGAGTGTGGCGGTGAATTTGATAGGTTGCATGAATGAAATCGGGTAGGAATGGATCCGGGAGTGGACGCGGATGATGGTTGTTATCTAGCAGCAATATGAAATCGGGCTCACTTGAGGTTCAGCAATCCAACCGGTGCGTTGTCGGTCTCGATGTCTTTCATGACTGCTTGAAGTTTGGTGAGATGGGGTTGGAGAGTCTTGGCCCGGGGTCCGGTCATGAAATCCTTTTCGATCTGACGGAGTTGGGGAAGCAGCGGCTTGGCGGCACCGCCGTAGCGGGCGAGACTGTCGATGCACTGGGGAATGCGCCTGCCAGCGCCCCACCGGTCGAGATCCATCAGGCTGAGGCAGAGAGGCAGGCCTTCCTTGATATGGTTTTTGGCAAGCAGATCGAGGCCGCTCAGGCGGACTCCATCCGCGAACATGATGCCGCTCGGGGCGGGTGTGACGATCGCCTCGTAAATCGCAGGCAAGAGCGGCTTGATTTCTTCGTAGCTGAATTTGACATAGACGCTCCCAATGGCTCCCCGGGCCCTGCCATCCTGGTTTTTCAAGCCGGCCAGAATGGCTTTCCCGAGCAGGTCACGATCCACTCCCTCGATGGACTTTTTCAGCATCTGCTGGAAGACCAGGGCGCTCAGGAATCGTTGCTCCATGCCCCGCGGATCCGCTGCGGTCGGACTTTTGGCGATCATTTCAAACAGCTCGG
>JAIFNK010000251.1:4795-11906 GCA_020047775.1 Akkermansia sp.
ATCATTTCAAACAGCTCGGGCAGGGCGACCATCGCCGGTTGACCGATGGCGGCCAGCGCCTCGGCGGCATTGAGGCGCAACCACAAGTCATCGGCGCGCAGGGTCTTGCGGAGAGCGGGCACCGCAGGGGCGGCTTTGTCCTTGAGCTGGGCGAGCGCCTGGCAGGCACCGAGGCGGGTATAGGAGTCGCCGGATTCCAACAGCTTTTCCAGAGCGGGGACCGAAGTATCTTTGCGCCGGGCAAGCGAGATCGCGGTGCGCTCCCTCACCACCGGGGACCAGTTGGAAAGCCGCTCGAAAAGTATTTCCACGCTCAACTCGTCATAGGCGCTGTTGCGGTCCTTGTTCGACCAGCCCCGGCCGTCGCGCACGACTTGTTTCGCCTCTGTTTCATTGAGGATCGGGGCCTTGCCGTCGCGTTTGCCAGTCAGCCAGATTTTTTTGAGTGGCATGGCATAGGCGAGCAGATAGGCGCCGGTGGCATCCCAGTTGCCGGTGCTGTCTCTTTTCATCTCGGGCGGGCCTTGATGGCGGAAAGTCCCGTCCCACCCGCGGGCGAGGTCGTAATACCAAGCGCCGAACTCGTGCATCCACGCCCCGGTCGCCTGCGGTCCGGCCTGGGCCACGCCGGGCATGGCCCAGGTCAGGTTCCAAAAATTACCAGTGTGGCCGCAGTCGCGCTCCGCGCCATGGGAAGCCAGGCTCATGCGTGCGAAATACCCTGCCACCTGCGGTTCATCGAGCAGGTTGAACAGCACCGCAGCCATGCCGTTTTTGCCATTGTCATCGTGAGTCTGGATCCATGGAGCGTGGTCGCCATAAGGAACCGATCCCTTACCGGCATAGAATCTCAGCAACTTGGTGCTGCGCTCGATGGCAATGTCGATGGCCGGATCCCTGACCCCTGCGGCGCGGGCCAGCACGAGGGAAATGGTCAGTGGCACGCCCGGGGCGTTCATCATCCCGTAGCCGACGAGCCGCCCGTCGGGGCCCGCGAACTTGTGGCCCCATGAGCCCACGATGCTCTGCCCCTTGGCGGATTCCAGCGCCAGCCTTCGCAAGCCCGGCGTGAACGAGTCATCGCCGGTGGCCATCTTGTACTCGGCAAGCAGCGTGATGACGTAGCCGTAATACCAAGTGCACATGGATTCGGCAGAAAAATCCGCCGCCCAGCGAGCTTCATTTTTGACCAGTGGCAGATACTTTTTTTCGCCACTTGCCAACAAGGCAAGAGCGTTCAACGAGCGGGTGACCGGGCCTTGTTTCCTGACAGAATCCGCATCCTCCATCTGCTTTGCCAAAGCCTCGCAGCCTTGCTCGAAAACGCGCTTCGACTTCGGGCAGGCATAGGGCGCGGTGGCGCTGTAATTGCCAAGCACCGGCAACCTGACTTTAATCTCCTCCACCTGCCCCTCCCGCCAGCGGGTGAGCTGCAAGTCCCCTGCCCCGGTTTCTGATTCGGCTAGGGTAAGTGCCTTGCCGAACTCGGTGCGCGGGTCGTAGGAAAATGCCTTGCCACCGATGCCAAGGATCACATCGCCCTTTTTCAACACGCTGTCCGCCGGAGAACCCTTCGCGACGTCGGTGATGGCGATCTGCCGGGCATCGACGGTAGTGAGTTTGTCACTGAACATCCATCCGCTGGCTCCGGTGGCGCCAAGCGTCCAGACGTGATCCGCGCCTTCCGGAATGGACTCGCCCTTTGTCAGGTCGGGGTTTTTGAATTCAATCTTCGGTTTCGCAGCCGGCGCGTGACCTGCGAGCAGGAGGGTGGCGAGGACCACGACGGTGGCGGTGAGATTTACGGGTTTCATGATTTTTGGAGATAGATGAGAAGTGGCATGTGCTACTCGGCGGCGGCTGGGGAATCGAGGAGCTCCGGGTAGTGCCGCCGGACCAGAACCCGCTCCTCGTCAGTTAGACCGGTGAGCGGAACGGGCGTGTCCTGCGGGCGGGTGCCCTTTTGGTTGATGCGGTTTATCAAGCTCCAGTTGCGGGAGTGTCCGCCGGATTCGGGGTCGGCGGGCTCGGCAGCAGGAAGGTCGTAGCGGGTGAAGTCGATGATCTTTTCCTTACCGTCCTCCTTCCAGTTCCGGAGCAGCGCCAGGCGGAAATCCCGGTTCATGAACCAACGGATTTCCAGGTCGGCCTCCGAGGCGCGGATACCGGCTCCGCGGTGGACGAATTGATAGTCGAGCGCGTCGTTGTTTTTGAAATGCCCCCGCCAGAGAAGTCCGAACTCCCCCTGGGTGACGAGCTTGGCATCCGGCCAGCGCTTGCGGGTCTCAGTGAGCCAGAGGTGGAGGCCTTCCATGCCATTGCGGCCGCCGTAGCCGTAGATCTTGCGGGCTTCGACGAGACCCATCTCCCAGCCGCAGGTCACCCAGGCGAAGCCGTTGCGCTTGAATCCATCGTCGAAGTGCGTGGCCGTGGTGGCGAGCATCGCCTTCAGCCCGCGATCGGTGCCCATGTCGAGCAAGGTCTCGATGGGGCCGACGCCCTGACGGCTCCGCCAGCGCTCGCCAGCGACGATTTTCGATCCGGGGAGGCGGGCGCAAAGGAAGTCAACGGTCCAGCCATCAAGGTTCACGCAGTCGATAAAGTCGTCCTTGCCGCGGGCGGGTTTGCAGAAATGTTCGCGCGACGGGTAGTAGGGATAAGCGACGGAGCCCTCGCCGTCGCCGTTATCGACCGCGTATTGGCTCCAGATATTTCCCTGGCAGACGTGGATGCCCTCCTCTTCGGCGAGGTAGCGGAGGTTTGCGGCGGATAGAAAACCGGCGACCACGCTTTTCGGCCGGTAACCGTCACCGACGATTTCAGAAACGCGGCGCAGGCCGTCGCGCAGGTCGCGGTTCACCTGATCGCGGGAGTTATACATATTGGCGAAATAGGCGCCGGGAATGAAGGTGATTTCATCGCCGAATTTTTGATGATAACCCACGACGAGCTCGCGCAGGTCGCGGTAGCCTTCCCGTTCGTCATGGAGGGCGAGCCAACTGAAGGCCCAAGTGATGCGCGCGCCGGGCCAGGCCTGGTCGATCGCCTCACGGAAGGCACGGGCTTCGGCGGGCGTGTGGACGCTCGATTCGTCCGGCCCGTGGGCGGTGTCCCGCGTCACCTCGATCTGTCGCACCCGCACCACGGTGTTGAGCGTCAGGAAACGGTTGCCCATGAGCTGGATTTGTGGTGCCGGCGGCTGCGCGGTGGCGGGAGCGGTGAACGACGAAGCCACCAACACCCAGGCAAGCGAGAAACTCTTGAGACAGCGCGAGATCAGCAAACTTGGAAGGATTTGTCGGGGCGGGTGAATCATGTTTGCTTGAGCAGGTGGCAATTTCAAGGCCGGTCAAGGAGTTAGGAGTTTCATCAGGCCTCGGCCCGTCGCGTCGCCGGATTTACTGATCGACCGGGCGCGTTCCTCGAACGAACCGCCGGAAAACGTCTCAACCACACCATCCCGGTCCGGCTGTCCCGTTCCCCGGAATCCGTCGTGCCGTCGCTCCGGGCTGCCTTGTTTCTCGTAAACGAGAAGCTCACCATGGCCGGTGGCGAAAGCGAGGAAGAGGCTATAATTGAACATGGCGGCGGAAACTACGTCAGGAGAGAGCGGAATCTTCTCAAAATCGAGGTCAGTTTACCGGGTTCTGACGTTGGGGCGCGGAACCAGGTTGATCTCATTTTCGAGCACAGCTGTCCATTTCGGTATGTCGAAGGATGGCCGGGGCGCGCTGCCGGAAGCGTTTCAAAAAAAATCCCTGCCGCGGGATGGCGGCAGGGATTTACTAACCGCTGGCGATTAGCCGGGGATGAGGTCTTTCACCGCGTCGCGCTCCTCCTTGAGCTCGCCGATGGTGAGATCGATTTTCTCCTGGCTGAAGGCATCGACGGGGACGCCTTGCACGACTTCCCACTTGCCGCCTTCGAGAGTGCGGATGGGCATGGAGGCCATGAGGCCTTTTTCAATGCCATACGAGCCGTCGGAGCAGACGGCGACGGAATGCCAGTCGCCGGTCGGTGTCGGGGTGATGAGGCTGCGGACGGTGTCCATGGCGGCATTCGCGGCGGAGGCGGCGGAGGAAAGGCCGCGGGCCTTGATGATGGCGGCACCGCGCTGTTGGACGGTGGCGATGAATTCGCCCTTGAGCCACTCGTGGTCGGTGATGACTTCGGTGGCGGGCTTGCCGTCGATTTTCGCGTTGGTGAAATCCGGGTATTGGGTGGCGGAGTGATTTCCCCAGATGCAGAGGTTGGTGACCTTGGACTGGTGGACGCCGGCCTTCTTCGCGAGCTGGCTCTTGGCGCGGTTCTCATCGAGCCGGGTCATGGCGAAAAAGCGGTCGTTCGGCACGCCGGCGGCGTTGTTCATGGCGATGAGCGCATTGGTGTTGCAGGGATTTCCGACCACGAGGATGCGGACGTCCTTGGCGGCGTTGCGGGCGATCGCCTGGCCTTGGCCGGTGAAGATCTTGCCGTTGATGCCGAGCAGGTCAGCGCGTTCCATCCCGGCTTTGCGCGGCACGGAGCCGACGAGCAGGCACCAGTTGGCGTCCTTGAAACCTTCATCCAGATCGGCGGTGCCGACGACCTCGTTGAGCAGCGGGAACGCGCAATCGTCGAGTTCCATGATGACGCCGGAAAGAGCGGGCAGGCCGGGCTCGATCTCGATGAGGCGGAGATTGACAGGCTGGTCGGGGCCGAAGACGAAGCCGGAAGCGATGCGGAAAAGAAGGGCATAGCCGATCTGGCCTGCCGCGCCGGTGATGGAGACGGTGATGGGAGCTTTCATGGATGAATTAAAATAGAGGAATCGCCTCCAGACTAAAGGGGCGCGGTGCACGAGGTCAACCGACAATCAAGCGGATGGCGCCGGGTGGTTGGATTTGCGGAGGATTCGATGAAATACAGCGGGTGGGATCTAGCAGCCGCAGCCACCTTGGCAAAGGGATGCGGATAGGAAACAAGGAGCGCGTCGATATTCTATCGACTCCGACCGGACCAGGGCGGAGGACAGGATGTCTGCGGCACCCGGCGCTCGGGATGAACCCGCTCCTTTGGAAATTTCTCACGAAAGAACCATGCCGACCGTCACGTAAAACGCTCATGAGTCCGGGGTCCCTCGCACGTGAAAGGGTCGCGGCCTTGGAAACCAATCCACCTATCAAAAATATGTCATCGCTCAATCGCCGTCACTTCATGCAGAAAACCGGACTCGGAACCGGCGCGCTGCTCTTCGGAATGCCCGCCATCGTCCGCGGCCAGAACCTGAACAGCCGCATCAATGTCGCCTGCATCGGCGTCGGCGGCAAGGGTGACAGCGATGTGAACGACGCGGCGAAATGTGGCGGCACCATCGTCGCGCTCTGCGATGTCGATGCCGGCACGCTCGACAAGAAGGGCGAAAAGTATCCCGACGCGAAAAAGTTCGTCGATTTCCGCAAGATGCTTGAGGAGATGGACAAGTCGATCGACGCGGTGACGATTTCCACACCGGACCACCTTCACGGCATCGCGGCGATGACGGCGATGAAAATGGGCAAGCACATCTATTGCCAGAAACCGCTCACGCAGACGGTCTTTGAAGCGCGCGAACTCGTGCGCGTGGCCAAGGAAAACAAACTCGCCACCCAGATGGGCAACCAGGGCAGCGCCGGCAACGGGCTGCGGCGCGCGGTGGAAGTCATCCAATCCGGCGTGATCGGCAATCCGTTGGAACTCCACGTCTGGTCGAACCGCCCGGTCTGGCCACAAGGGCTGGAACGCCCGCCCGGCGAGAATCCGGTGCCGAAGGAGTTCGACTGGAATCTCTGGCTCGGCCCGGCGCAGCTCCGCCCCTATCTCGACAAGGTCTATCACCCCTTCAACTGGCGCGGCTGGATGGACTTCGGCACCGGCGCGCTGGGCGACATGGCCTGCCACACCGTCAACATGCCGTTCCGCGCGCTGAAACTCGGTTATCCCTCCGTCGTCGAGTGCGAGATGGCGTCGCGTTTCTATCCGGAGACCTATCCGTTGTCGTCGCGCATCCGCTTTGAATTCCCCGAGCGCGACGGATTGCCGCCGCTCAAATTCTGGTGGTATGACGGCGCTCCGAGCTCCGAGTTCAAACCGCTGCGTCCCTATCCGAACATCGTCAAGAACATCGTCAACATGCGCGGGAAACTGCCGGAAAGCGGCTGCCTGATCATCGGCGAGAAGGGCAGCCTGTTCGCTCCGGACGATTATGGTTCGACGTTTTTCCTCCAGCTCGAAGGCGAGGCAACCTTCACCCAAGGCGGCAAACACGAAGCCGCCATGGCCGTGCCGGAAACCATCCCGCGCTCGCCGGGACACAATCAGGAATGGTTCGACATGATGAAGGGCGGGGCCCCCGCGTATTCGAATTTCGAAATCGCCGGCTACCTGACAGAAATCATTCTGCTAGGCTGCATCGCGCTCAAGGTCGGCGAGGGCGTGAGGATGGAGTGGGACGGCCCGAACATGCGCTCGCCCAACTGCCCGCAGGCCGCGCAGTTTGTGAAACGCACCGACCGCACCGGCTGGTAAGCGCCGATGCTACGCCTGCCCGAGACGCCGGGTTTCTCATCGCCGCGATGATGCGGGAAAGAATGCTTTGCGCGACGGCGGGCGGTCCGGTTTACTCGGCGCATGATCGACATGATTGTGCGTCTTTACGATTTGCCGGAATCGGCCGGGCTTTACGCGGAGGTAACGAAAAACGGGGTGACGCTGCGGCGGGCACGGGCGTTTGAAAAACACACGGTAGCGGAGTTCGCGAGGACGCATTTCTCGGCGAAATGGGTCAGCGAGGTGGAGGTGGCGATGACCCGGCAACCGGTTTCGTGCTTCATCGCGACGCGGGACAAGGAGATCCTGGGATTCGCCTGTTATGAAACGACCCAGCGCGGATTTTTCGGGCCGACGGGCGTCGCGGAGACAGCGCGTGGGTTGGGGTTGGGAAAGGCACTGCTCTTCAAAGCCCTGGAGGGCTTGCGGGAAATCGGCTACGCCTACGCGATTATCGGCGGCGTGGGGCCGCGGGAGTTTTACGAGAAAAACTGCGGGGCGGTCGAGATCCCGGGGAGTGATCCGGGGACTTACACGGATTTAC
>JAIFNK010000233.1 GCA_020047775.1 Akkermansia sp.
TCCCAAAGGTGGCGGGATACTTGAGTCTCGGAAGCAATATCGCCTCACTTACGGATTTCAGTGGTGACGATTTGACCGCCCGCCTGATTGCCAATTTCAACATTCCGAGTCCGTTTGAATTCTATGCCTCACTTTACGCGGTGGCTCTTCAGAACCAGAACGCCAAGTGGTCCTTTGAGCTCGACAAGCGCAGGGCCTACGCGCAGCTCTATTCGCTGTTCATTGATGCCGACGCTCTTCGGGCGGCTGAGACAAGTCTGGCTGACCGCTTGAAAACGGGGGCGGATAGCGATTTGTCGAATATTGGCAAATCCCTCAATTCTCTCGCTGCCGAAGCCCGGAGTCTGGAACGGCGCCGACTCTACCATCGCAACAACGTGAACCAACTCTTGAACACGCCGGGTGGCAATTGGGATCTCACCGGCAGGCTCCCGCGTGTTTCCTACGAACATCGCTTTAACCGGATGAAGATTGGCGAGGATTTCGGGAAGCTTGCGCTGAATCTTTATGCCATTCAGGTTGAGGGGGCGATTCTGCGCCTGCAACGGGTGAAATTCCAGCAGTGGCCGTCGATCAACTTCGGATTCAGTAATCCTCCACTCTACTCCAATACCGGAGAGAGCGGATTTTCGAGTGATGATCTGACACTTTTCTCCGGGGCGAACAAGTCGATCGATCTTGCCGATGTCGGCGGGCTTGAGGGCATCCAGGACGCCGAGGTCCGGTTGAAATTCACCCGCGAGCAGCTCCGGCAACGGATGGAGTTCGATGTGCTCAGAATTCTGCAGCTTGCCTCGTCTTATGAATTCCTGCTGAAGGAGAGGTCTCGTCTTCAGCGGGATGTCGAGCGGACAGGGCGCCCGGGATCGACGGAAGCGGTGGTCGTGCTGAAGGATTTGACCGCGCGTTCACAACTCAATACGCAGTTGGCGGAAATCCGCCAACAGATTCAGCAACTTGATTTACAATTCTTAATTTGGGATGAGAAGTTCTGGAATTCATAAAATTCTCGGGTTCGCGGGGTGCGCCTTTCTCGGGTTGCCGTTCGCGCCGCTGTTGGCAGGAGTGAGCCCGCTGGGGACCTATCCGGCGGTGGAGCGACTGTGGATGGGCCTTGAGGAGGGGAGCATCCGTCCAGCGGCTTACGAACAGATCCGCGCCAGCGCCGAGGGATACATCGCACTGCACGCCAAGGACGGGCAAATGCTGAAGAAGGATGAGCATTGGGCGACCAGTGATCCGGAACAGCTTGAGATTGAACGCAAATCCGTGGAGATCGACGCGAGCAAGCTGGAACGGCAGATCAAGAAGAACCGCGATGATGCCATGGAGGCAAAAGCCCGGACAAGTTTGGAACTTCACGAGGCTGAGGGCAAGCGGACCGGACTCCTGGATGCCGCCCGGGATGAACAGGTCCCTGCGGCTTTGAAAACGCGGGTGAAAGAAGCGATTACGAACATCGACGAGCAAATCGCCCAGTTGCGCGGGAAGATTGATCCAGAGACCATCGAGCGGGATCTCAAGCTCGAGGCTGACGAAGGCGGGGTGCAAATGGAGCGGAAGCGGAAGCAGTTGCTTGCCACTGAGAAGCGATCACGGCTTGTGGCTGGATTTGATGGAGAACTCCGCCTGAGTGATCCACTCAAGAAGCTGCAGGCTGCGGCGAAATCTCCGGACGAACTGTTATGGGTGAAACCTAACGAGCACATCGCCACCCTCGTCAACGACCAGGTCTATGAAATTTCGGTCACCGCCAGCAGTCCGTTGCTTGCGGAGATCCCGACGGAGAGCTTGCTGGTGTTTTTGCAGGAGGGAAAGACCGGCCGGTTGGTCGCGGGAGAATATGCCCGGACCGATGAGATCGACACTGGGGCCGAAATCGTTCGGAATTATATCTTCACCATCAGAAAGGACTCGGTGGATGTGGCGCGCTATTCGGTGGGCCAGCGCAATCTGGTGCACGTTTATCGGAAGTTTCCGCGACCCTATCGGATGATCCACAAAAAGGACATCGCCTTTCTGGCTTCCGACGTGCTTGCAGCCAGCGGTTGGGACGGACTGGTCAGGCATTTGTGGCCCGGGAGCGAGGTGATCCAGGTGGGGCCCCAAACCATTGCCGTCAAGCCCAAGGATGAAAATTGAACTGCGAGCCGTCCGCTATCGATACCCTGGCAGCAATGTGCCGGTTTTCGACTCGCTGGATCTTCAATTGAATCCGGGGGTCACGTTGGCCAAGGGATTTTCCGGCTGTGGCAAGAGCACTCTGCTGCGACTGGTGGCCGGACTGCTTTCGCCGGAGGCGGGGGAAGTGGTGGCGGACTCTCCCTATCGGGTGGGGAGTCCCAAATACCTCCGCCTTGAAATCGGATTCGTCTTCCAGCAACTCAACCTGCTGCCTCTCGCCAGTGTGGAGCGGAATATTTCCCTGGCGGTTGAAATGAGTGGCGGCGACACCTCCCGGGTCCCTTACTGGATCGACCTGTTGGGTCTCACGAAATACGCCAAATCCAAGCCATCGCGCCTTTCCGGCGGACAGCAACAACGGGCGAGCATCGCCCGGGCTCTCGCCAAGCAGCCCGCGATCCTGTTGCTTGATGAACCGACCTCCGGTCTGGATGATCTCAACACCGCGGTGATTTCAAAGGCGATCCGGAATGCGCTTGCACCCGGTTCCGTCTGCCTCATCGCAACTCACGACAAGCGCCTGGACCCAATCGCCAATGAAACTCTGGATTTTAATTCCTTTATACCTGTGGAAGAACACTTGCAGGCGTTGGCTTGAGTATCCCGTTTCCCCGGTCAGCAAGATCCTGATTCCGACCTTGCTTGGATTTCTTGCAGTGATCGTGCTGGCGCTGTTTGCCGAGGTCGAACGCGAGTTGCGGATCCAGTTGCAGAAAAACTCGGTCTACACCGTGTATGTCAGCGAGTTCGTGCCCTCTGACGGTGCGGCGACCGTTTTACGCCGGAGTTACGAAGAGGAAATCCTGTGGGCCGACCGCTTTGGCACGGGCGTGATCCGACAGGTGCGCCAGCCACTGGTGGCGGCCACCTGGCGCCGGACGCAGTCGATTCCAATCATCGCTTTCACCGCCTCGGCCGACGACTTCCAGCAGTCCGATGATCCGGAATCACCACCGGTGGTTTGGTTGCTGACAGATGACATCAAGTTGCAAGGCACCCGGGAGGACATTGCATTGTCGGGCAAGAGGACGATTGCGGAAGTCCGCTCGGTTCCTTCCTGGGTGCGCAAGGAACTGTCGATAGAAAATGCGGTGGCGGCGCCAGCCGAGATGATCGAGCCCTTTTTACGGAAGGGCTTCATCAACCATACCATCGCGAAATTCGACTCCACCGAGGAAGTCGAGAAGTTCGTGGATATCATCACGTCCTACTACCGGGCGGAAAAACGACAGGTCAAGATTGTCTCCGGATTGGGCATTCTCAAAAATCTCAAACGGATTTCCGATATCCAGGCGATCGTCCGAAGCCTGATCGTCGCCGGGTGCGGAACCATCCTTGCGCTGACCCTTGGGAGTGTGGCCTGGCTGGAATATCGACAGGATGCCTACTTGATCGCGCTCTTGAGGAGTTTCGGAACCCCGTCCATTGTTCTGCTGTTTCATATGTTTTTAGAGAATCTGATCCTGGTTTTCGTCGGAATTTTCATCGTCAAATTCAGTTGGGTTCCGCTTTACGAAACCGCCGGACCGAAGCTGAGGGAAATCGGATTCGGCTCCGTTGCCGCCCCCTCCATCCCCGCCGGTGATCTGATGATCATCGTCGTGGCTTCCCTCGTGGGCGTGGTTCTCGCGATGGTCCCTGTGGCGTGGGGGATTCGGAAACCGCCGGGATTGATCCTCCAGTGATCCAGACATCATCGGTCCTTGATTTCCCTTCCGGACTTCCGAATCATTTCCCCATGCGGGTGATGGTATTGACGGGCGGGATCGCCTCTGGAAAATCGACGGTCTGCCGCTTGTTTTCCGAGTGGCTGCCCACGGTCGTGATTTTTGATTGCGACGCGGCAGTGCACCGGATCCTCGAGTCCGACTCCAAGGTGGCGGCACTGGTGGCGGATGCGTTTGGAGGCCAGGCGCTCGATGCGCGGGGGCGGATTGACCGGCAATTCCTGCGCGAGCGGGTGTTCGCTGATGAAGGTGCAAGACTCAAGCTGGAGGGGATCCTGCATCCGCAGGTCCGGCAGGAATGTCTTGATTCCCTGGGGCAGGCTGCTAAATCAGGGGCGGAATTATTCGTAGCAGACGTTCCGCTCTTCTTTGAGAAGGGATTCGACTTCGGCCAGACCCAGGTGCTCGTTGTCGCTTCTTCCCGCTCCACTCAAATCCAGCGGCTCAAGGCGCGCAGCGGATTCGATGATCACTTGATCGAGTCCATCCTCGCCGTGCAACTTCCGGTTCAGGAAAAAATATCCCGTGCGGATGTGGTTTTCTGGAACGACGGCCCGCAGGCCGTGCTTCGATCCCAGGTCCGCCGTTTCGCCCAAGCATTTCTCATGACTTCTCCCACTGAATCCAACACTCCCGAATCTCAAGCAGCTTCCGCCGCAGCGACCCTTCCCGTCGTGCCCGTTTCCATCGATATCAACCAGTTCCGCCTCAAGTCGCTGGCGGAGTTGCAGGCGATGGCGGAGACCGTGCCTTCAAGAATCCAAGGCGGAATCCCGAAGAGCCAGCTGGTTTACGAATTGCTTTGTTACTTCGGCCGGGAAGGGGTCGGGATGGTTTGTGAGGGAATCCTCGAGACGGCCAAGGACAATTTCGCGATGCTGCGCGATCCCCAACGCAGCTTCCGGCCCGGCCCGGATGATATTCATTTGAGCTCGAACCTGGTCCGCGATCATGGCCTGCGGGTCGGTCAGTTGGTGAAAGTCCGCGTCCGCGCACCATGGGAGCGCGACAAATATCTGTCGGGTTTCGAGTTGCTTGAAGTGGAGGGCATGCCCATCAGTGAATTCCGCGCGCCGAAGGAATTTGACCGGCTCACTCCGCTTTTCCCGGATCAACGGATCCACTTGGAAGGGGAGGGAAATGACTTTCTCGGCGTGCGTGCCATCGACCTCATCGCACCGCTCGGCAAGGGCCAGCGTGGCATCATCGTCGCTCCGCCACGCGGTGGGAAAACCATCTTGCTCAAGCAGATCGCCCGCTCGATCCGCATGAATCATCCGGACGCGGTGCTCATCATCCTGCTGCTCGACGAGCGCCCGGAGGAAGTCACCGATTTCGAGGAAACGGTCGGTTCGCAGGTGTTCGCCTCCACCTTTGACGAGTCGCCCCGCCGCCACGCGCAGGTCGCCGACTTGGTCATCGAGCGCGCCAAGCGGCTCGTCGAACAAGGCAAGGACGTCATCCTCCTGTTGGACAGCCTCACCCGCCTCGCCCGCGGTCACAACTCCGCCATGCAGGGCGGCCCGATCGGTTCCGGCGGCGTCAGTCCGGTGGCGTTGCAGAAGTCCCGCAAGTTCTTTGGAACCGCTCGCAATGTCGAGGAAGGTGGCTCGCTGACCATTCTGGCGACCGCGCTGGTGGAAACGGAAAGCCGCCTGGACGACGTGGTTTTCGAGGAATTCAAAGGCACCGGCAACATGGAGGTCCGCCTCGACCGCGAGCTCGCCGAGCGGCGGGTCTATCCCGCGATCCACATCCCCCAGTCCGGAACCCGCAACGACGACCGGCTCTATCATCCGGATGAATTCCTCAAAGTCGTGGATATCCGCAAGCAGCTCGCGGGACTGCCCATCGGCGATGCGATCGAAACCTTGTTGGCCAATCTCAAGGCCACCAAGACCAACGCCGAGTTGCTGCTCCGCGGGCTCCGTTGAGCCTCGCTTCCGCGAGTCGTTTTCCGGGTTTTTGAAGGGCGTTTTTCCGTCAACTGCTCCATTGACACCGCATGGCCACCTGAATAGCCTCCCGCGCCTTGTGCTGGGCTGGGTGAATCATTTCCCGTGTTCCAGCAGTCAATGCTCATAACTCGATATCACCACAACGATGGCAACCAAAAAGAAGGTGGCGAAACCCGCCGCCAAGAAAAGCGCTCCGAAAGCCGCCAAGTCCGCGGCTAAAAAAACCGCAGCGAAAAAGACAGCCTCCCCCAAGAAGGTCAAATATGTTTACAACTGGGGAGCCGGCAAAGCTGACGGCAACGGCAGCATGAAGCCCCTGCTCGGCGGCAAGGGCGCCAACCTCGCAGAAATGACCCGCATCGGCCTGCCTGTGCCTCCGGGTTTCACGATCTCCACCGAGGTCTGCACCTACTTCTACGACAACAAGCGTACTTACCCGGTCTCTCTCCAAGCGGAGATGGAAGCCGGCGTGAAGAACATGGAAAAAATCATGGGCAGCAAGTTCGGCGACGCCAAGGGCATGCCGCTGCTCGTTGCCGTCCGTTCCGGCGCGCGTGATTCGATGCCCGGCATGATGGACACCATCCTCAACCTCGGTCTCAATGACGCGACCGTGCTTTCCCTCGCTGCCGTCACCAAGAACGAGCGCTTCGCATGGGATTGTTATCGCCGCTTCGTCCAGATGTATGGCGACGTCGTGCTCGGCGTGCAAAAGGCTGAAGGTGAGGACCACGAGCCTTTCGAAGTCGAAATCGAATCCTTCAAACACGAAAAATACGGCAAGGACATCGTCGATTCCGACCTGACCGCCGACGACCAGAAGGAACTCGTCAAGCGTTTCAAGGCACTCGTCAAAAAGCGCACCGGCCACAGCTTCCCGGCCGATCCATGGGACCAGCTCCGCGGTGCCGCCGGCGCCGTGTTCGGTTCGTGGATGAACGACCGCGCGATCGTCTATCGCCGCAAATATAACATCCCCGCCGCATGGGGCACCGCCGTCAACGTGCAGGCCATGGTTTATGGCAACACCGGCGATACCTCCGGCTCCGGCGTCGCCTTCACCCGCGATCCTGCCAACGGCAAAAACGAATTCTGGGGTGAATACCTCATCAACGCCCAGGGCGAAGACGTCGTCGCCGGCGTCCGCACCCCGGAAAACGTCAGCACCCTCAAGGCCGCGCTGCCAAAGCCGTACGCCGAGCTGATGAAGGTCCGCAAGATCCT
>JAIFNK010000030.1 GCA_020047775.1 Akkermansia sp.
CGCAGGATCGCCAGCGGCTTGTTCCAACCCCTCGGCGTGAAGTTCCGCGGGGATGAGTTGTTCGTCACCTGCCGCGACCAGATCGCGCGCCTGCGGGATCTCAACGGCGACGGCGAAATCGACTTCACCGAGTGCTTCAGCAACGACGCGCAGGTCACCGAGCATTTCCACGAATTCGCGATGGGCCTGCAAGTCGATGCCGAGGGGAATTTCTACTACGCCAAATCCGGTCGTCACGGGCTCGACAGCGTGGTCCCGCAGCATGGCACGCTGCTGAAAGTCAGCGCGGACGGATCGAAGACCGACATCCTCGCCACCGGCTTCCGTGCCGCGAACGGCGTGTGTGTCAATGACGACGGCACCTTCTTCCTCACCGACCAGGAAGGTTTCTGGACGCCGAAAAACCGCATCAACCGCGTGAAACCCGGCGGCTTTTACGGCAACATGTTCGGCTACACCCCCGTCACCGACTCCTCGGACTCCTCCATGGAGCAGCCGCTGGTCTGGATCACCAACGCCAAAGACCGCAGCCCCGCCGAACTCGTCCGGGTGCCGAAAAACGCCTGGGGCAGCATCGGCGGCAGCCTGCTGAACCTCAGCTACGGCACCGGCCGCGTGTTCATCGTCCCGCACGAAGAGGTCAACGGCCAATGGCAGGGCGCGGTGTGCGAGCTGCCGATGCCCAACTCGCCGACCGGCACCATGCGCGGCCGCTTCGGCGCGGACGGCGCGCTTTACACCTGTGGCATGTACGCGTGGGCCGGCAACGCCACCTCGCCCGGCGGCTTCCACCGCATCCGCCGCGGCACCAGCCCCGCCCGGGTCCCGGTCGCGGTCCATGCCTCGAAGGGAACCCTCACCGTGACTTTCAGCGACCCCGTCGAGCCGGCGGAGTGCGCGATGAAAGTCTGGTCACTCAAGCGCACCGCAAACTACGGCTCCAAGCACTTCGACGAACACGCGCTAACCATCCGCGCGGTGATACCCGGCGCTGACAAGCGCACGCTGACTTTGGACATCCCCGATCTCGCGCCGACCCAATGTTACGAGCTGAAAATCGGCGACCGTGTGTTGCACGGCACCATCCACCAGCTCAACTGACGACAGCCCCCCCGATGCGTCAGGCATGCGACGTATTTCATCCATCTTCACCCGGTTGGGGGATGGACAGACGCAAACTGCGAACTTACATTGTCACCACTAGTCGATTGATCATCCATCAATTTCCCCGAGTCAGACAGACCGGTAAATTGCGATGAGCTTCCGACAAAACCCCAAATCCACGCGTCTCAACCCATGAATTCTCCGTTTCCAACCCGTATGGCGTCCTCCCGCCGGGGCTTCGCATTAATTGTCACCCTGTCCTTGATGATCCTGTTGACGGTCATCGCGGTGGGCTTGCTCAGTCTCTCGGCGATCTCACTGCGGACATCCTCCCAAGGTCAAGCTGTCGCCGAAGCGCGTGCCAACGCCCGGTTGGCGCTGATGCTGGCCATCGGCGAGTTACAGCGCGAAATGGGCCCGGACTCGCGGATTTCCGCCCCGAATGACGCAGGAACCACCGCCACCGACGGCCAACGGCATTGGACCGCGGTTTACGACGCCTGGAAACAGAATGACGACCCCACTGCCCCGGAAACGCCAAATTCACGTCCACCTTCACCGAAAGTCCGCAGTTGGCTCGCATCCGGGGCCAATAAGGCCACCGGCGGTCCCGCCGGCACGGGCGAGGTCTTGCTCGTTGGTCCCGGCAGCATGGTTACGACGGGCGACGAAGTGCGAGTGCCCATGCATGTCGTCAGCACTGGCAAACAACCCGGGCGGGTCGCCTGGTGGACCGCTGACGAGGCCGTCAAGGCCAAGGTCAACGCCGGACCAGACGCCTCCGCCACACTGCCTGCCGGGCTTGCCAATTCCTTTTTCGACGCCCAAGCGCCTCCAAACGTCGGTCAGCGGGCTTTTTCGAAGCTTGAGCAATTCAATTGGACAGATGGCCAGCGGGCCAAAACCATTTCCACGACCCAGGTCAATCTCGCGGCCGGCCTCCTCGGCCAAGCGGGCGTGGGTAACCTGAGCCATGACCTCACCGTGCATTCCGCCGGGGTGCTCGCGGACGTCCGCGCCGGTCGCCTCAAGCGCGATCTCAGCAACCTGCTCGCCCGCCCCATCGCCGAGTTGCGGGACAGGCCGCTCTATCTGTCGGACGGCCGCATGAACCGGTTCGACATCACCGAGGATGGCACCAACGTGACAAACCAGAGCTTCGTCAAAAGCTGGCAGTCAAGCGCCGGCAAAAGGGACGAATGGGGTATCAACCTGGAGGAGTTGCATCTTTTCCACAACCTCCACCGGGAACTGACGTGGAACGGCAACGTCCCGAGCCTGACTTTTAAAAATAGTAAACGTGAAACGGTCATCAACGACCCTTTCTACGTGTATAAGCGCCCCACGATTGAAGCCGTGCAGTTTATTCTTTCGCTCAAAGCCGTGCCCGACGGGAGCAGTGGCTCCCCCGCCACCCCCAGTTACAAGATGCAGATGATGCTCGACGCCATGGTGGCCGTCGCCAATCCGAATGACGTGGCGATCGAATACCCGCAGGGACTGCCTTTGGTGGTACAGCTTTTTGCGATCCCCTACAACGTCAAGTGGAACATCACTAAAGACGCAGGCGGAACCCTGACGACCTCCAGCGACTCGGGGAAGGATCTCGACATCTGCAGAGGCTATGTCGGGGGCGGAGCCACCAACTCCGCTCAGGCCGGCGGAATCAAACTGGAGCCGGGCGAAGTGGGTGCCTTCGGGTCAAGCACCGCCTCCGGCTACGTGCTGGACCTCAAGCGTGGTTTCCAGCCCAGTGGCGGCGTCACGATGACAGGATGGGATCTCAAGGCCACCGGCCTCAAGGCGGCGGACAAGGTGGATTTCGAGATGATAAAAGAGACCGCGCCGAATCCCGACAACAACCAATACACCTACTATGCAGTCTGGCTGGGGCGGCGCGATGCAGGGGGCAGTGCGAAGGGCTGGCAAATTGACGCCGCCAACTTGTCAGGAGGCGGAGATATCAGCAGCGGCTTGATGGCTCAGCTGTTGCAGTCGCCGATCACCCCCCCCGAGGTTCTGACGGTGAAGGATTTCATCGATGATCCGAGGCCGAAGCCCGTATTGATGTTCAGCTTCCTTCAGAACGTGGAACAGCCTTCCGGAGCCATCCCGCCCGACGGCTTCGCCTCGCGGCCCTTCCTGCTCAACGATCCCGCGTTGGCAGGGCACGGCGCGTCGCCGAACAGCGTCGCAACAAGCCGCCACGCAACCCAGATGCTCGTCACGGCGGAAACGATGAACTATCAGTTCCGCACGCTCGCCGCCGGAGCAGGAGGCCGCAATGTTTACAGCGGCGGTGGACGCGAACTCCAGCTCGGAGGCAGTTTCAACGTGATCAAACGCAGGATTCCCGTGGCGCCGCCCTTGTCGCTGGGGGCCTTCGAGAACGCCATCGCCTCCGGCTTCTGCGGCCATTTCTACGAAGGCGCCGCGCCGGCCATCACCCAGGATCCCTATCCAACCAGCCCGCAGCAAGCGGCCGCGCTCACCGGGCATAAATTCGGCTGGCCACTGACCGCGAAGGCCATCGGCAACTCGTTTGCCACTCCCTTCCTCGCTCCGGGGCAGGTCTCTCAACCCTCCGGAAAAAGTGTGACCGACCACTCGTGGATGGCAAACACCGCGCTGTGGGATTCCTGGTTTCTCTCGAGCATCGTCGATGGAACGGGAGCCACCGGCTCATCGCCTTGGATGAAAGACGCGCGCAGCCCGCGCGCCCAGTTCAAGGACCTCGCTGAGGGCAAAGGCCTGCTCCGTAACAAACGCTTCTCGTTCTATCCTCACAAGTCGCCTGCGGATGCGCTAACCGAACTTTTCAGTGGTGAGAATTTCAAACCCTCGGCAATCAACGACGTCGCCAAATACCTGCTCGTCGACGGTGCCTTCAACGTGAACTCCACCTCGGCCAATGCCTGGGCGGCGCTTCTCTCCAGCGTCCGCGACCAGGAACTGCTGACAACCAATGGGGGTAAACAAAAGTTTGACCACCCGTTTGGCACCCTCGGATTTGCCGTCAACACGGCTACCAGCGACACCGCAGGTGACTGGGCCGGCCTGCGCAGCCTGACCGCCACTGAAATCAAGACCCTCGCCACCGCCATCGCGGCGGAAGTCAAAAGCCGCGGCCCGTTCCTCAGTCTGGCGGACTTCGTCAACCGCCGCCCGGACAGCAGCAGCGTTCACGCCCAGCAAACGCTCGGCGCGCTCCAGGCCGCCATCGACAAATCCGGGCTGAACGACCGCTTCACCGGTGACGGACGCAACTCGGCTTCAGCGGATTTCGAGCCGCTTGCTGGAAGATCCGGAATCGACAAGGAACCCAAGCCCGCCCGCGCCGTGGGCGCCGCGGGCCACCTCCGGCAGGGGCACCTGCTCACGGCCCTCGGCTCGCAAATCACCGTCCGCTCGGACACCTTCACCATCCGTGCGTATGGAGATGCGCGGGACGCCACCGGCACGAAGATCATCGCCAAAGCCTGGTGCGAGGCGGTCATCCAGCGGGTGTCCGATTACGTCGATCCCACGGACGCCCCCGAGGCCCAGGACGGCTGGCCACAGGCGAGTAACAAGCTCGCTCCTGCTAACGCCCGATTCGGCCGCCGACTGGCCATCCAGTCATTCCGCTGGTTGAGCAGCAACGAGATTTAATCCAAACAACCCCACCCCATCCCATAATGTTCCATCGCTTCCCATCACGATCATTCCTGAAAATCACGACCCTCGTTGCCGCCCTGTTGGTATGCGCCGTTTGGCAGCCGGTTCATGCCCAGTCGAAAGAGCGGAAAGAAAAACTCCAGCTAAGGTTCATCTGCGCTTCAAGTCTGGCGGGGGACCAGCAAGTCGTTCTCGCGTCCCTTGATGACAAGGGAAAATGGCAGGAACTCGGCACGCACACCCTCAGGGCCTCCACCATCACCGACTGGTTGCCTGCCCAGGCCGGGGAGCTTCACCTCGCGGTGCGGGAAGAGGGCACCCTGAAGTCCATCTGCCGGTTTACCTGCCCTGAGGACTCCCGCCGCGCGCTTGTGGCGCTAACCGCCGATCCTGAGAAGAAGGTTTACAACGCCCATGTCGCCGACCCGGAAAAGCTGGAATTCGCCAAAGGATCCGTGCTGGTTTTCAATTTCAGTCCGCATACCGGTTTGGTGTCCCTCGGCCCCAAGGAGGAGAAGATCGAAGCCGGACAACAGCGGGTCGCGAAGCCGACTCTCGAAGAAAACGGGATGTACCGCATGTTGGTTTCCTACCTTGATGCAGACGGGAAAGCCGTGCCGTGCTACGACCGCCAAGCCTCCAGCAATGCAAACTCGCGGGACGTACTCTTTCTGTTGCCCGACAAAACACTCGGCCTGAAGGTCCTTAGTCTTCCCATCTTCGGATCATTCGACTGACACGAAGTCCCAACCTCATCCAGATGGCGGGATTTTTCACGAGGAGATTCCGCGCAGCTGGCAGATCAGATTCAGACGAACCCGTATCCATCCACTCATGTTCCATTGTTTTCCATCACGCCCATTCCTGAAGTTCGCAGTTCTCTTTTTCGGATTGTTGCTGCCCGCGATGGGCCAAGAGCCTGCCGCGACTCCGAAGGAACAGGGGGCAAAACCCAAACTACGGTTCATCTGCGTCTCCAGCCTTGCCGATAAGCAGGAAGTCATTCTGGCGTCCAAGGATGACAAGGGCAACTGGCTGGAACTCGGCACGGTCGCACTCAGGTCCTCGTTCATCACCGACTGGTTGCCAGCCAAGGCGGGGGAATTGCATCTGGCGCTGCGGGAAGAGAACACCTTGAAATCCATCTGCCAATTCAAGCACCCCGACGCGGCCCGCCGCGCACTGGTCATGCTGATCGCGGACCCGCAGAAGAAGGTTTACATGGCCAATGTCGTTGATCCGGAAAAGATGGAATTAGCCAAAGGATCGGCGTTGATCGTCAACTTCAGTTCGCGGCCCGCCATGGTGCTGCTCGGTGCCAACAAACTCACGGTCACCTCGGGCCAGCGGCAGGTCGCCAAACCGACTTTGGAAAGCAACGGAATGTATCGCATGATGGTGGCCTACCTGAATGCGGACAAAAAGACCGTGCCATGCTACGACCGCTACATCCCCGGCAATCCGGACTCTCGAGACATGCTCTTCCTGTTCCCGGACCAAACACTCGGACTCAAGGTGTTCAGCCTTCCCATGTTTGGGGAACTGGAGTGACCCCGGTCCATTGTTAAACACCCATCATCCTCACGCCATGAGCCGATTGACCCGCCCGCTTTGCGCCATCCTGGTGGCCGGCATTTCACTGACTCTATCCCGTTCACCTAACGCGGCGGAGTTGGAGCCTGCCCCGATCGCCGCCGCCTTGAAACGCTCCGCCGACTGGCAGCTCGCCAACCCCAGTGGCACCGAGCTCCGGGACTGGATCATCGCCCCGCTATACGACGGCCTGCTGCGCACCGCACTCGCCACCGGCGACGCGAAATACCTCGCCGCGGTGATCCGCTTCGGCACCCAGTCCGGATGGACGCCCTCCAACCGCGCCTATCATGCGGATGATCACGCGGTCGGCCACGCCTGGCTTGACGTCTATCTGATGGATCCCTCGCGCAAGGAAAGGCTCGAACCGATGCGGGACCGCCTGTCCTACGTGATCGCCCATCCCGTCACGGAACAACTCGCGCACGGCAGCAAGCCGAAAACCAAGGGCGTCACCGTGAGCGACCGCTGGACCTGGTGCGACGCGCTCTACATGGCGCCCCCCACCCTCGCCCGACTCTTCACCGCCACCGGCGACCGCAAGTATCTGGACTTCCTCGACCGCGAATTCCAGTTCACCTACGACCATCTCTATGATCCCTCGGAAAAACTGTTTTTCCGCGATGCGACGTTTTTCGAAAAGAAGACCCCTAACGGCAAAAAGACCTTCTGGAGCCGGGGCAACGGCTGGGTCTATGGCGGACTCGCCCTGATGCTGGACCATTTGCCGAAGGACCA
>JAIFNK010000208.1 GCA_020047775.1 Akkermansia sp.
GCCGGTGAATGGGCCTATGGATACAATTCCTTCCGGATTGAGGTTACTCCGTTCGTGAAATTCGGAGCGACCAATGCCATCGCCGTCCGCTTGGACAACCCCGCCGATTCCTCCCGCTGGTATCCGGGAGGTGGCATCTATCGTCACGTCCGGCTGGTGAAGGCCAATCCCGTCCACATCGCCCATCATGGCGTGTTCGCATGGTCGGAAAAGGTCACCGCAGACTCGGCTGAAGTTTCCATCACCACCGAAATCCAAGACAAAGCGGATGGAACCGCGATCGATTACACCTTGTTGGACGCCGACGGCAAGTCCGTCGCCAGCACACGTGCCAATGCCACCGCTACCCGCCTGAAGGTAAAATCCCCCACTCTCTGG
Source organism: Akkermansia sp. (assembly GCA_020047775.1). Taxonomy (GTDB): domain Bacteria; phylum Verrucomicrobiota; class Verrucomicrobiia; order Verrucomicrobiales; family Akkermansiaceae; genus Luteolibacter. The sequence continues at coordinate 379 of JAIFNK010000208.1, forward strand.
GATAGCGAAAACCCATACCTCTACACCTTGCGCACCACGCTGTTGCGCGGGGAAGAGAAACTCGACAGCGAGGAAATGAAAATCGGCATCCGCAAGGCCGAGTGGAAGCCGGACGGATTCTATCTGAATGACAAACGTGTCCAAATCAAAGGTGTCTGCAACCACCACGATCTGGGCGCGCTGGGTGGTGCCTTCAATACGCGCGCCGCCGAGCGCCAACTGGAATTGCTCAAGGCCATGGGCTGCAATTCCCTCCGCACCTCGCACAATCCGCCCGCCCCGCAACTGCTCGATCTTTGCGACCGCATGGGCATCCTGGTGCTCGACGAGCTTTTTGACTCCTGGAAACTCAGCAAAAACATCAACGACTATCATGTTTTCTACGACCAGTGGCACGAGCGCGACGTCGCCAACTTCGTCCGCCGCGACCGCAATCACCCGTCGGTGATCGCATGGAGTTCCGGCAACGAGGTGCCGGAGCAGAAGAACAAGGACTTCTGGTGGGTTTCTGAAAATCTCACCAAACTCTTCCGCAGCCACGATCCCACCCGCAAGATCACGGTGGGGATCAATCATCTCAGCAGCGCGGCATCCCCCTTCGCCGACACCGTGGACATCACCGGCCTCAACTATCCGGTGAAGGACAAGAACATCATCGCCAAAGTCCGCGCTTGGCGCAAGGACGTGCCCATCATCACCTCGGAAAGCTCGTCCTGCGTGAGCAGCCGCGGCTGCTACTTCTTCCCCGCAAAATGGGACAAGGGATCCGGATTCCGCGGATACCAGGTGAGTTCCTACGAACTCTACGCGCCGGGCTGGGCGAACCGCCCGGACCTGGATTTCGAGTTGCTCGAAAAGAACCCGTTCCTCGCCGGCGAATATGTCTGGACCGGATTCGACTACCTCGGCGAACCCACTCCCTTCAATGTGGATGAAACGAACGCGCTCAATTTCGACAACGAGGAACAGCGCAAAAAGGCAATGGCAGAATTCCAAAAGCTCGGCGGCAAATCCCCGTCCCGCTCCTCCTACTTCGGCATCCTCGACCTGGCCGGTTTCCCGAAGGACCGCTACTACCTCTATCAGGCGCATTGGCGGCCGGATTTCCCGATGGCCCACATCCTGCCCCACTGGAATTGGCCGGATCGCATCGGGCAGGTCACGCCCGTGCACGTCTTCACCTCCGGAGACGAAGCGGAGCTTTTTCTCAATGGCAAATCCCTCGGACGAAAGAAGAAGGAAAAATTCCAATACCGCATCGTCTGGGAAGACATCGTCTATCAGCCTGGCGAACTGACCGTGAAGACCTGGAAAAACGGCAAGGAATGGGCCACCGCCGACCGCTCGACCACGGGCAAGGCATCGCAGGTGTTAGTCGATGCCGACCGCATGGAAATCAAGGCCGATGGAGGCGATCTCTCCTATGTCACCATCACCGTCGCGGATGATCGGAAAGGTATGGTTCCCGATTCCATGAACCGGTTGAAGTTCAAGGTCTCCGGCAGCGCCGAGATCGCCGGAATCTGCAATGGCGACCCCACCAGCCTCGAATCCATGCAAGGCGACACCCTCCCGGCATTCAACGGCCTGTGCCAGGTGGTTCTGCGCGGCAAACCCGGCAGCCCCGGTCCCGCCACCTTGTCCGTCGAGGCGGAAGGACTGCCAACCGTCAAACTTATGATCACCACCAAGTAACCCGATTGGATTTTCCAGACTGCCCTCACGTCAAGGCCCCCGTATCACCTCAGCCTTTACTCGGAGGGATTGCTTTGTTAGTCACTCGGAATTCAACGGACTCCAGACTTTTTCAAACGCAAAGCCGGCGAAATGCTTGTCGTTCGCGGTGGCGAAATGAGTGGTGCCATGGTGGTGGAGAGTGAAGGCGAGCCGGGCATCAATGATGTGGCGGAAGCCGGTTGTGGTCTTGGCGGCCCAGTTCCAGAGCGGCTTGGCGACTTCCGGTTCGTAGTCGCCGAACTCCCAAATGGGATTGGCGCGGAGGGCATCGCAGAAGGCCGTCGCTTCCTTGGCTGATTTCGGTTTCCTGAAGACGGCGGGGTTGCGGAGCTGCATATACAGTTCCACTAACACGAGACCGCAGAGCAGAAACCGACACGTGCCGGAGGCTTCCTCCTCAAAGAACCTCTGGGCGGCTTCATGGTGCGGCGAATCAGGATTGGCCGCGTAGAGGAAGAGGTTGGTGTCAGCGGAGAGGATCACGATACGGTGCGCTCAAGAATGGCGTCAGCCTCGGGATGCAGGCTGGCGGGGTCTGTCAGGAAGTCACCGCCGCAATCCAGCGTGGGGAATCGCCAAACGGCCTTCGACTCTGGATTTTCCGGAAACCGGGTGATGAAGTGTTCGGCCGCTTTGCGCATGACCTCCGAGAGCGACCAATCTTGATGCTTGGCGATCTCCTTAAGCCGCTGGTAGAGCGGTTCGGGAAATTGGATTTGCGTTCTTGTCATGGTGCGCTTCTTACATCATTTGCTTTTTGATGTCAATTTGAATGATCCATTTCGAGCAGCACAGAGGCTCCTGTTCCAAAAGACGTTCATTTCAACACCTCACACAAAAAAACGCCCGGACTTGCGTCCAGGCGTTTTTGAAAACTTCTCTCGGGGTGAGCCGAAATTAGCGGGAGTAAAGTTCGACGATGAGCTGCTCGTTGACGAGCGGATCGATGTCCTCGCGGTCCGGAATGCGGGTCACGGTGGCTTCGAGCTTGTCCTTGTCAACCGTGAGCCAGTCCTTGATCGGCATGGCCTGCGTGAGGTCAGTCATGCGATTCACGAGCTGTTGCGAGGAAGGACGGGCACCGACTTTGATTACGTCGCCGGGCTTCACTTGGAAGCTGGCGATGTCAACAGTGCGGCCATTCACAAGGATGTGGCCGTGGTTGACGGATTGACGGGCTGCCTGACGGCTGTTGCCGAAGCCAGCGCGGTAAACCACGTTGTCGAGACGGCACTCAAGGAGTTGGAGAAGAATCACACCGGTGATGCCACGGCGGCGGGAAGCTTCTTCGTAGTAACCGCGGAACTGCTTTTCGAGCACACCGTATTGGAAACGAAGCTTCTGCTTTTCGCCGAGGGCGACGGAGTATTCACTCTTCTTTTTACGACCGGCACGGACGCCGTGCTGGCCGGGTGGGAAGTTGCGGCGTTCAAATGCCTTCGATGGGCCAAAGAGGGAGACACCGAAACGGCGGCTGATCTTTGCGCGTGGACCTGTATAACGTGCCATATAAGAATTTCTAAAAAGGTTGGATTAGACGCGGCGGGCTTTCTTAGGGCGGCAACCGTTGTGAGGAATCGGCGTCACATCGCGGATGGAAAGGATTTCCAAACCAAGACCTTGGACGGCACGCACGGCGGACTCACGGCCGGAGCCTGGACCCTTGACGCGGACATCGACTTCCTTGAGACCGTGTCCCATGGCTTGGCGGCAGGCATCTTGCGAAACCACCTGGGCGGCGTAAGCAGTGCTTTTCCGCGAACCCTTGAATCCCATCTTGCCGGCGCTGGACCAACCGATGGCATTGCCACTTGGATCCGTCACGCTAACGAGGGTGTTGTTGAAAGTCGCGGTCACATGGACGATGCCGCGGGTGATATTCTTGGAGCCCTTGGCTTTGTGAATCTTGATCTCTTCCTCGCCCCCGCCGATTTCGGCGAAGATGTCGCGCTTGACGTCCTTTTTCGGTGCTTCTCCGATAGGAGGAGTGGCGGCCGCTTCAGGAGCAGGAATGGTGGCGGGTGCTGGAGCTGCTACGGGCTCAACCGCCGGAATTTCGGCGGAATTTTGGTTGGTTTCTTCAGACATGATTACAAAAAATTATTTCTTCACGCCGACCGTCTTCTTCTTGCCCTTGCGGGTGCGGGCATTGGTGCGGGTGCGCTGGCCACGGACGGGCAATCCACGCTTGTGACGGATGCCACGATAGCAGTTGATGGATGTCAGTCGCTTGAGCTGCGATTGGCGCTCACGACGAAGATCGCCTTCCACCATGATGGACTCCGCCTGGATCACCTGGGCAATACGGACGAGTTGTTCCTCGCTGAGTTGTCCGGTGCGGATGTTGGGGTCGACTCCTGCGTGTTCGAGGATCTTCGCCGCCGTGGGGCGGCCGATGCCAAACATGTAGGGCAGAGAAGCTTCGATGCGCTTCTCATTGGGAATTTCAATGCCTAGGATACGTGCCATGATGTGCGTGATTTCGCGTGACCACGGAAGAACGTCCAGACTGCTCTGGCGGCCCCGCGGGGCGGGTGATTTAGCAGACCGCCGGGGGCTGGCAAGCGGGAAATGGAAATTTTCTCGCGCCTGAGACGATTTCTTCGCAGGGCGGTCGCTCGCAACCGGTAATTCCGCCATGTGATGTCAGACCCAGCGGATTGGTCACTTCCCTTCTCGACAAAACGTTGACGGCTTTTAGTTTTCACCCACTTACCTCGCATCCATGGAATTCCCAAACGACTTCAGTAACCAACTCCCACCTGATGACGTCGCCGCCATCGATGAACTCGGAAAAACCTACCAAGCTTTCCGCGCCGAACTCGGAAAAGCCATCGTCGGCCAAGACCTGGTCATCGAACAGCTTGCCATCTGCCTTTTCGCCCGTGGACACGCCCTGCTGATGGGGGTCCCGGGGCTTGCGAAAACCCTGCTCGTTTCCTCCGTCGCCCAAACTTTCGACCTCTCCTTCAACCGCATCCAGTTTACGCCCGACCTGATGCCCGCCGACATCACCGGCACCGACATCATTCAGGAATCGGGTGCGGGGGGGCGCCGGGAATTCCAATTCATCAAGGGCCCGGTCTTCGCCAACATCGTGCTCGCCGATGAAATCAACCGCGCCCCGGCGAAAACCCAGTCCGCCATGTTGGAGGCGATGCAGGAAAACAAAGTGACCGTGCTCGGCAACACCTACACCCTCCAGCCGCCGTTTTTCGTGCTCGCGACGCAGAATCCGATCGAGCAGGAAGGCACCTACCCGCTGCCGGAAGCCCAACTCGACCGGTTCATGTTCCTGATCGAGGTCGGTTATCCGTCCTCAAGCGAGGAGAAGGAAATCGCCCGCGCCACCACCGGCACCGCGCGCCAAGTGCTGAACCACCTGCTGGACGGGGAAAAAGTCATCGCCTTCCAGCAACTCGTCCGCCGGGTCCCCGTGCCCGAGCACCTCTACGACTATGCGGTGAAAATCGTCCGCAAGACCCGCCCCGGCGAGCCCGAGTCTCCGCAATGGATCAAGGACACCGTCGGCTGGGGTGCCGGCCCCCGCGCCGTGCAGTATCTCATCCTCGGCGCAAAATCCCGCGCCGCCCTGCGCGGTGCCTACATGGCTTCGCTTGAAGACCTGGAAGCCATCGCGCCTTCCGTGCTCACCCACCGCGTGATCACGAATTTCTCGGCCGAGTCACAAGGGATGACTTCCAAGAAAATCGTCGAGCGCCTGATCAAGGAAATGCGGGAGGAGTGATAGCCAATAAAATGGAAATAAACAACCCTGTAGCAAGCTGGACATTGTGGTGTCGACGAGACGATTTGCTCATCGAATTCAAACTTGCGGTTGGCACACCTTATCAAGACGCAGATTCATGGATCTGCGAATGGTCCATGGGAAATTTGTTTCCTCATTCCCTTGCTCCTGCCGTTGGCGTGAGTTCGATGCATTCACTCATTTGCTCCTTGGTTGGAATGAGATCCTTCCTTAAAGGCCGAGAAGAACAAGGCGACAAGTTTTACTGCGGAGATAGCTCCGAAGAAAATTTAGTGGATAACATAGGAGACCTTTTCTGGCAGTCTGGTCATACCCCATGAAAAAAACCGCCAAATCAACCATCGAAGTCCAAGGCGCAGAAATCACGATTCTGAACACTCCGGAAGGAGACTTCATTTCCCTGACCGACATGCTCAAGGCCAAGGATGGTGACTTTTTCATCTCCGACTGGCTCAGAAATCGGAACACCATCGAATTTCTCGGCATCTGGGAAGCCGTCTATAACCCGGATTTTAATTCCGGCGAATTCGCCACAATTAAAAGTCAGGCCGGTCTCAACAGCTACAAACTCAGTGTGAAGGAGTGGGTGGAGAAAACCGGGGCCGTCGGACTCAAGGCAAGCGCTGGCAGATACGGCGGCACTTATGCCCACAAGGACATCGCTTTTGAATTCGGCATGTGGATCAGCCCCGAGTTCAAAATTTACCTCATCAAGGAGTTCCAACGCCTCAAGGACGACGAAAGCCGCCGCCTTTCCCTCGCGTGGAATCTCAACCGCACCCTCTCCAAGCTCAACTACCGCATCCACACCGACGCGATCAAATCCAACCTGATCCCGCCGGAAATCACGCCCGCCCAAGCCGCAATCACCTACGCCTCCGAGGCGGACCTCCTCAACGTCGCTCTCTTCGGTCAGACCGCCAAACAGTGGCGCGACTCCAATCCCAAACTCGATGGCAACATGCGCGACCATGCCACCATCGAGCAACTCCTCGTGCTCGCCAATCTGGAAAGCCTCAACGCCGAGTTCATCCATATGCAACTTCCGCCAGCAACCCGCCTGATCAAGCTCAACGCCATCGCCATCCGCCAGATGAATACGCTCACGGCCAGCACCACCCGCCTTTTGGAGCCATGAGCCACTCCTTCCTCGACAATACCCTGCTCTCCCGCCTCGGCTCGCTGCCCATCGA
>JAIFNK010000310.1 GCA_020047775.1 Akkermansia sp.
CACCCGGCGCAAACGTCGATCTACAATCCCAACGCTACCGCAGCTCATTCGACCTCGCCTACGACCCCGACCTCTGGGGCCGCAACAAGCGCGCCGTCGAAGCCTCGTCCGCCGAGGCCGCCGCGACTGAAGCGCAGCTCGACTCGCTGCATCTCGGCGTCGCCACCGAAGTCGCCCGCCAGTATTTCCTCCTGCGCGGACTCGATGCGCAGGAAATCGTCCTGCAAGGCACCTTGAAAAGCCGCAAGGACGCGCTCGACATCCAGAAATCCAAGACCGACGCCGGCCTCACCGACGGCCTTGGCACCAGCCGCGCCCGCACCGAGGTGGAGCTCGCCGAGAACGACCTCGGCATCGTCCAGCGCCAGCGCGGCTCGGCGGAACACGCGCTCGCCGTGCTCTGCGGCACCGCGCCGTCCGGCTTCTCCGTCACCCGCCGCGCGTCGGACAGCGCGCTGCCCACGATCCGCCCCGGCCTCCCGGCGGATGTGCTCAACCGCCGCCCGGACGTGCGCGCAGCCGAGCAGGAACTCCGCGCCGCCAGCGCCAGGATCGGCGTCGCCGAATCCGCGTTCTATCCGAATTTCGTGCTCAGCGCCGGCGGTGGTTTCGAGTCCATCGACATTGCCCGCTTCCTCAACTGGGAAAACCGCGTGCTCTCGCTGGGTGCCGGCATCGCCGCGCCGATCATCGACGGCGGCACCAACCGCGCCAACTATCAGGCAGCCCGCAGCCGCTACGACGAGGCGCTCGCCAAATACCGCCAAGCCCTGCTCATCGCCCTCCGCGAGGTGGAGGACGCACTCGTCGATCTCAAGGGCCTCGCCCGTTCCCGCAACGCGCTGGAGCTCGCCCGCAACAGCTCGCAGGAAACCCGCCGGCTCTCCCAGGAACGCTACGACAAGGGCCTGACCAGTTATTTCGAAGTCGTCGATGCCGAGCGCGAGGCGCTCCGCGTGCAGCTGGTGCTCAGCCAGCTCGACGCCCAGCAGCGCATCACCCTCGCCGCCCTCGCCAAAGCGTTAGGCGGCGGCTGGAGCGGGAAATAGCATGAAGCGCCCGCCAGGGATCTCCCCGCGTCAGGTGTATTTGAGGAAGGCGGTGTAAACTTCCGAGGGAATGTCGAGCAGGGCGTAGTCCTTGGAGGCGACGAAGAGCAGGCTTTGTTTGCCTTTGCCTAGCAGCTCGTTGTCGGAGCCGAAGATCTGGTGCTCGAGGGTGCAGAACTTGCGGTTGAAATCGGCGACCTTGATTTTGACGGTGATGGTGTCGAACTCGCGGGCCTCGCGCACGAACTTGTGTTCGAAAGAGCGGGTGAGGATGAAAAACTTGGTGGTCTTGAGATCGAAGTCCGGCATCGCGGTGTTGAAAAACAACTCGCGGGTTTTCCCGACATACATGCCATACATGCCGAAATAGACATTGCCCACGGAGTTGGTGTCCGCGTAGGTGGCGATCATCGAGTAAACAAACCATTTGCCCTCGAAATGCCCGCCGAGCGCGTGGTGGTCGTGGGGCGCGACGACTTCGGAACTGGTCACCACGGCGGCGGTTTTCGCGATGGCCTTGATGGCGGGGATCTCCGAGGCGGCTTCGATGACTTCACCGGCTTTTTCGGTGACGACCCGCAACAGGTCGGCATTGAAGACCAGCCATACCACGTAAACCAGCGGCAGGATCGCCCCCAGGATCATCAGCGGCGTCTGGCTGCTCATATAACCGAAGGCGAAAACCACCAGCGAGACGCTGGACATCATGAACATCCGGATCTGCGGCAGCGGCTGTTGGGAATTCGGCACATAGCAGCGGGCGATGGCGAGCGCCGCATAACCGACGAAGAACGAGGCGTAGAACACCATGAAATACTCAAGCTGAAGCTTGGCCAGGATCCCGATCAGCGTGATGACCCCGATGACAAAAAACGTGGGCACCGGCGAGCCGAGAATCTGCTTGGGGATCAGCGAGATGAGCATGTTGTCGCTCTTCTCGACGTTTTTCTCGAGGAACCATTTGAGCGCGATGTAGCCGCTGTCGAGCGTCGTGAGGGCGCAGATCGCAAGGAAGCCGAAGTAGGCCATGCGCATGATTCCCTCCGTCCCGGGATTGCGCTGGAAATACTGGGTGACGAGATCATGGGCGTATTTGAATTGATCCAGTCCCGCGGAGGCGACGACATGGACGCCGTCGGTTTTCATCACCCACATGGCCAGGCAACCGTGGAACAGCAGCATCAGGAAAAAGATCGATCCGCCGAAAAAGTAGCTCGCACGGATCGACGTCTTTTCGCGGTGAATCTGGATGGCCCGCTGCCAGTGCTGGAGGTCGAGCCACGGCCCCACCAGCAGCCCGATCACCAGCGGAATCGCGTAGCCGAAGAATCTCGCTCCCCGCCATTCGTCCTGGAACGGCGAGGTCCACTGGAACGGCTGGGGCGAAAACGGACGCAGGTTGAACAGGATCGTCCCCACGCAGGCCACCAGCAACCCGCCGAGCATGGCGTGGCTGAATTTGATTTTGGCGATCCCGAACTCCTCACCCAGCAGGCAGCCCGCGGCGAGGATCACGAAGACGATCAGGCACAGGTAAATCGCCAGCAACGGATACTCCGCCAACTGGAGCGGGACAAACAGGTATTTGACCAGCGCGAACACCGTCAGCGACAGCGCCACAATCTGGTAAAGGTAGAGGATCAGCCGGAAGGGCTTGGAAAACTTGTCGAAGAAAATCGCCAGCGACTCCTGCCCGCCGTTGTGGCTCGTGGCGACGTTGTGGGTCAGCAGTCCGAAGAGCATCAACCCCAGGGCGTTGGGAATCGCGAACATCAGCAGCCCCTGCAAACCGAACATGAAGGTCATCTGGACGCTGAAAAACAACCCCAGCCCCCACATCCACGACAATGCCACCGAATTCCCCCACAGGACTGCGTTCAACCAACGAAAGTTCATAAAGTCCGCCAAGGAACCGCCATTTCCGCCGATGGGCAAGCTGGATTCTTGCCGACTTCCGCCACCCGCCCGCCGCCACCATTTGAAATCCGCTGAAAATTCGCCTTGAGACGCCGCACTTGATGGAGAGACTGCGCACTCCGGCCGCGAATTACCATTGAAGCCGCCCGGTTCACCGTCTTTACTCACCGAACTTTCCGCAACGGCAGCCCTACTTTTTCATGATTGAAAACCTCCGCAAATACACCGGCCTGATCATCGTGATCTTCGTGATCCTCTTCATCAGCTTTTTCTTCCTCGATTCCAGCTCGGTCCGGAACATGAACAGCGGCCACGCGATGTTGAAAATCGCCGGACGCACCTACAGTGACAAGGAATTCAACACCTTGGGCACCAGCTCGCTCGAACTCACGTCCAGCCTCGCGCGGTCCGGCGACTTCGGTCTTTACCAGTTCCTCATGGGCCTCTCCACCGGAGCGACCAGCCAGAACGACGCTGCCGAGAAGTTCTTCATCGGCCGCATGATCCTGCGCCAGGCCAAGGAGGAATTCGGCGTCTTCCCCGGCGAAGAGGAAATTTCCGAATACCTGCGCAGCCTGCGGGTGTTCGCCGGCCCGGACCAGAAATTCAATCCGGAAAACTATCAGAACTTCATCACCAAAGGCATCGGCCGCCTCGGACTCACCGAGAAAGACCTGCGTGAACTCGCATCGGACGTGCTCGCCTCACAGAAGATCCAAGCCATCGTCGGCTCCGGTCTTGGCGTCAGCCGGTCCGCCACCCGGGAATCGCTCGCTCTCGACGACCAACTGGTCACCGGCGACGTCGCCAAACTGATGCTCGCCCCGTTCGAGGCGAAAATCGAGCCCACCGAGGAGGAAGTCAAAAAATACTGGGAGACCCTTTCCGACTCGTTCACCACCGAGCCGCGGCGCAAGTTCAGCTACATCGTCGCCACGACGGTGCTGCCCGAAGCCAAACCCGAGGACGATGCCGCCGAAACCCTCGCCGATGCCGCCGCCAGCGAGGACGCGAAAAAGGCCGCCGCCAAGAAAAAGGAGGAGGACAAAGCCAAACGCGCCGCCGAACTCGCCGAAGAGCGCCGCAAGAAGCAACTCGAACTCGGCAGCCTGGTGGACGATTTCCTCTTCAAACTTGAGGAACAGAAAGGCGCAGGTTTTGAAGAACTCGCCAAGGCCAATGAGTGGGAAGTCAAGACCACCGACTTTTTCGCCCGCAAGGACTCGCCGAAGGATCTCGATGTGAAAATCCGCTCTTCCAGCCGCGGTGATCAGGCGGCCGTGGACAAGTTGTTCATCATCAAGGAAACCTCTGATCCGTTCTCCAAAATCTCGGAACCCATGTCCGTCGGCGAAAACCAATGGATCGTGGCCCGCATCGACGGCGAGGAAAAATCCCGGCCAAAAACCTACGAGGAAGCCCGCGACGAAGCCCGCGCCCAATACATTTCGGAAAAGGCCGTGGAAGCGATGAAGACCGCCACCAACGAGGCCGTCACTAAAATCAAGACCCTGCTCGCCGCCGGCAAGTCCTTCGCCGAGGCCGCCAAGGAGGCAGGCATTTCCGACGTCAAGGCATTCACCGCCATCACCAGCACCTACAGCCCGGACGCGGCCAACGAGCCGAAGAACCTCTTCGACGCCGCCCGCACCATTGATCCCGGCTCCATCGCCGATCCCATCATCGAGCCCGACCGCGCCTTCATTCTTCACGTCGCCAAGCGCGAGGTCGTGAAATCCGCCGACGCGGAAACCAAAGTCGACACCGAGCTAAAATCCAGCGTCAACAACAACGAAACCTTCGCCTTCACCGCGTGGATCACTGCCCGCACCGAGGCCGCCAAGGTCGAGCAACTCTACAAAAAGTAACCGTGGCGGCGGTTTCCAACCGCCAGCCCTCTTTTCCAACATGCCCTCGTCCGATGACCTCCAGGACCTCTTCGACGAGGCAAACGGTCACCTCGCCGTCGGCGAGTTCGACGAAGCGATCGTCCTCTATCGGAACTGCGTCGCGCTCGACCCCGGGTTTTTCGACGGCTGGCACGCCCTCGGCATGGCCCTCTTGAAGACCGGCCACGTCAAGGAAGCCATCGGCTGCGGCCTCCAATCCGTGACCCTCCAGCCCAACGACCTGCTCGCCTGGACCAGCCTCTCCCAGATGTATGTCCGCGACGGCAACATCCCCGAGGCCGAAGCAGCGAAAGGCAACGCCCGCATCCTCTCGCTCGGCGGCAAGGTCGTGAGGTAAGGACCGGGGAACCCAACCGGTAGGGCTGGACGGCCTCGGCCCGCCCACTGATCCGCCCGCATGGGCGGCGCGCATGAAGCGTGGAAGAGAAGAGGAAGAGTAGCCTCCGCAGAAGAAGTGAAAGTCGGCGCGCCCGGCGGTCACGCCCTACCTTTGATTGAATTCGGCGCGCCCGGCGGTCACGCACTACCGGTAGCGGAGAAGTATCGTGACTCCGACACTCCGTCTTGCACACTCCGGCCCGCTCTGCTTTCATTCGCCTCCCGCGTTCCCGTTTTCCGCCATCATGTTCTACCTCACCACCGCCATCGACTATACCAACAGCGCTCCCCACATCGGCCACGCCTATGAAAAGGTCCTTGCGGATGTGATCGCCCGTTATCGCCGGCTCCGTGGCGATGAGGTGTTTTTCCTGACCGGCGTCGATCAACACGGCCAGAAAGTCCAGCAAGCCGCGGAAAAGGAAGGCATTTCACCTGCGAAATTCGTCGAGCGCACGACTTACGGATTCTCCAAACTGTGGGACAAGCTCGGCGTGCAATACGATGGCTGGGCGCAGACGACCGACCCGCGCCACAAAGCCTGCGTCGCGGCGATCCTCACGGAACTCAAGGAACAAGGCCAACTCTACAAAAAAACCCATTCCGGATTTTACTCCATCCGGCAGGAACAGTTCCTCCAGGAACGGGATCGCGACGAGAGCGGCAACTTCGGACCGGTATGGGGCGAGGTGGTCGAGATCGAGGAGGAAAATTGGTATTTCAAACTCAGCCAACACACGGACTGGCTCAGGAATTTCCTCGAACACCATTCCGAAATCATCATCCCGGCATTCCGCAAGTCCGAGCTACTCAATGCGCTGGAGAAGAACACCGGCCTCGACCTCTGCATTTCCCGTCCCAAGGAGCGTCTGCAATGGGGGATCGAGTTCCCGTTCGATGAAAACTACGTCACCTACGTTTGGTTCGACGCACTCATCAACTACATCTCATTCGCCGGCTACAAGGCAGCGCCGGATTCCGGACTCCCGGATTTCGAAAAAATCTGGTCGGACCGCCCGGTCCACATCATCGGCAAGGACATCCTCATCCCCGCGCACGGGATCTACTGGCTCTGCATGCTCCACGCCATGGGCTTCACCGACGCCCAAATGCCGCGGCTGCTCGTCCATGGCTTCTGGAACGGCCTCGGCGGCGCCAAGATGTCCAAGTCCACCGGCAACGTCGTGGACCCGGATGAACTGGCGGAAAAATTCAGCGTGGAGGCCGTCCGCTATTACCTGATGCGCGACATCGTGACCGGCAGGGATTCCGACTACGACATGAACCGCCTCGTCATGCTCTTCAACACCGAGCTCGCCAACGAACTCGGCAACCTCTGCAACCGCGCGCTCAACATGAGCCAGCGCTTCACCGGCGGCGTCCTCAAGCACGGCGGCCCGCTCACCGGGGACGACACCGCGCTGCAAGCGTCCCTGGCGGAATCCACCAGCTCCTATCAGACGGCGATGGATGACTTCGACATTTCAAAAGGCCTGGAAGCCCTCAACCGCCACATCGTCCACTGCAACCAGTATGCGGAACGCACGAAGCCGTGGGAACTCAACAAGGACCCGGAGAACAAGGAGCGCCTCGCCACCGTGCTCTATCACCTCGCGGAGAGTGTCGCCCACGCGTCCGTCTTGCTTTCCCCCGTCCTGCCGGACGCCGCCGCCAAGCTCGCCGCGCAGCTCAACCTTCCCGCCCTCACCCACCTCAAGCTAACCGACCTCCACTGGGGTCTGCTCCCCGACGGGCACGTCATCGAAAAGCCCCAGCCGGTCTTCCCGAGAATCCTCGTCGAGCCCGCGCCGTGAGCCCGCTG
>JAIFNK010000215.1 GCA_020047775.1 Akkermansia sp.
ATCTGTCCTTGCTGCCTGAGCATCAAATCCTGATTGATGTCAGCCAGATGCCCAATCCAACCTCTGCGGTTGGCTTTTTGATCACTCTCGTCAGCGGCTCGGGTGCTTCTGCTATCGCAACAGTCCCCCCAAGCAGCACAGGTGTTGCTCGCCTTCTGTTGTCCCATTTTCCTGGAATGACAGCGCAGTTCGCTGAGGATATTGATGGAATTACCATTCAGGTAAACGGCACGGCCAGTCAAGGCAGCACGGCGGCAACTGGTTTGCACGTTGATTCCATCCGCTTCGCCTTGGAAGACCTCGTGATTGACGACTTCTCCGCAGGTTTCAACGTCGTAACGGGAGGGACAGCACCCACTCTTCTCTCCTCCATTAACGGATTTACTCGATTTGGAGAAACCGTTTCCGGCTCCATTATCGGAAACAATCGGCAAGCTGGTGTGCGGGACGGGCAGTCCAGCGAGTCGTCCATGACGATTCAAGATGGCAAACTCCAATTACATGGAAACGGAGTCGCACAGTCCCGGTGGATGCGCTACGGCAGCAGCGTCGGAACAAGCAACCTCACCCCCCCTCCAACTGATGCACCGTTCACCAGCGGAACGGTGACTCCGCTGAATCTAGCCCTGCGGTTGGAACATCAAATCATCATTGATATTACTCAACTGCCCGATCAAGAAAATGGCGCATCTTTCATTATCCGATTGGATAGCGGCACGGGGGGATCATTGATCGTGAGTGCATTCGCGCCCACTGTTGGGCGCCTGAGAATTCCTCTCTCGACGTTCTCCGGCATCACCCCACAGTTCGCGGCGGATATTGATGGCATCACGATTCGGACGGACGCACAGACCATGCAAGGCAACACTGCCGCCAATGGGATGCACATCGATTCCATAAAAATCGCCACCGAGAGCCTGATGATCGACGATTTTTCTGCGGGCTTCAACACCGTCACGGGAGGCACAGCACCCGCCCTTCTCAGCACTGTTAGCGGAACTCACGGAACAACTCGTTTTGGCGAAACCGTTTCCCCGTCCGTCATGGGAAACAATCGGCAAGCCGGCGTGCGCGACGGACAATCCGCCGGACAAACAGCCATGACCATTCAGGATGGCAAACTCCAAGTTCATGGCAACGCTACCGCGCCCTATCGTTGGGTCCGCTACGGTAGCAGCGTGGGAACAACCAACCCCATTGGCTTCCCGGATGCCGCGCCCTTTGGCAGCGGAACGGTTACTCCGCTTAACCTTTCGTTGAAGCTCGAGGATCTCTTGCTCATCGATATCGTGCAGAAGCCCGATCAAGTCACTGCCACAGGCTTCACTGTAACACTTACAAGCGGAGCTGGTGCTTCTGTGTATTCGGCAGTCTCCACCACCACCACCGGCATACTCAGCATTCCCTTGTCGGGTTTTGCGGGTATAACACCGCAGATCGCGGCGGATATTGATGGCATCACACTTCAATTGGGCGATCAAGCCAGTCAGGGCAGCACTGCGGCGACTGGCATGCACATCGATTCCATAGCGGTCGCATTTTCAAAATCCAATAATGCCGATCTTACCGCTTTCACCACCACTGCAGTGAACCTGACACCCACCTTTGCAGCAGCCACCACTAGCTACAACGCCACTGTGCCCAATGGCACGGCCACCATCACCGTTACTCCCACCGTCGCCCAGGCCGATGCCACGGTGAAGGTGAATGGCGTGAATGTAACATCAGGCAGCGCCAGCAGCGCCATTTCATTGAATGTAGGAACCAACACCATCACCACTGCAGTCACTGCCCAGAGTGGATTCGTCAAAACTTACACTCTTACGGTGACCCGCAGCGCCCCTCCTTCGAACAATGCCGATCTCTCCGCTTTCACGACCACGGCAGGCACGCTCACACCACCAACGTTTGCCGCAGCCACCACCAGCTACAACGCCACTGTGCCAAATGCTACGACCAGCATCACCGTCACTCCCACCGTCGCCCAGGCGAATGCCACGGTGAAAGTAAATACTGTGACCGTCGCTTCTGGAACTGCCAGCGGCAACATCAACCTCACCGTTGGGACAAATACGATCACCACCGTGGTCACCGCCCAGGACGGCACGACTACTAAGACATACACCCTTACCGTGACGCGGGTGGCTGTGGGTGCGATCACGTGGGGTGCTGCTCAAGGCTGGACCGGAGCGGCCAGCCAAGTGCTCGCCAATGGCGTGCGGCACGCGGCGGTGGGGTTCATGCCCTTTGATGCGACCGTGAACGGCGTCGTCTTCGACCGCCCCACGGTCGGCTCGGGCACTTCACCAGTGACCTTTGCCAATAGCTCGCCCGTGCAAATCACGTCTGGCTTCTTTCAGTCCCAAGTGACTGCTCCGGCCGGCGGCGATTCTAGTTATACCATCTTGGTCAGTTACGGCAATTTCCACTTCAATGCCGCCAGCACCATCACCATTGGCAGTCTGGTGGTCGGTCAGGACTATCAGGTGCAGGTCTTCATGCCGTATTGGGACAATTCGTATCCCACCACCTTCGCCTCTAGCGGCGGCGTAACCTCCCCGGTGCTTGATGTCGGACGCATCGGTGGTTCTCCCACTCCCGCTGGCTACCTCACCGGCACCTTCACCGCCACAGCCACCAGCCATGTCATCGACTACCGCTCCGCCCCCACCGGCGGCTGGGCTGGAGTCTCCGCCGTCTCCGTGCGACGCACCTCTATCAGCGCCAACGCCGACCTCGCCAGCCTCACGACCACGGCTGGCACGCTAACACCATCAACGTTTGCCGCAGCCACCACCAGCTACGCCGCGAGTGTGCCGAACGCCACCACTAGCGTAACCGTCACGCCCACCGTGGCGGATGCCAGTGCCACCGTGACCGTGAACGGCATCAGCGTCGCCTCCGGCAGTGCCAGCGGGAACATCTCCCTGACCGTGGGAGCCAATGCCATCCCCGTCGTCGTTACCGCCCAGAGCGGAGCCACCAAAATCTACACGATCACCGTGACCCGGGCCCTTACCGGCGTTCCCATCCAACCCACAGCGGTCAACACCACCTCCATGTGGGACAATTCTGGAATCGGTGGTCACAAGAGCAAGATGGTCGATGGAAGCGGCCTCTCCGTCGGTGGCTCCGTCCTCACACAGACGCATGACAACAACTCCAACGTCAATTCCTGGCACGCCGGAAACTATTCCGGCGGCATCAGCGGTGGAGCATTAGGCACCCCCCCCGCAGTGAACGGCCAAGCCGTGGAGTTTGACTTGGGTGCCAACTACGACCTCACTGGAGCGCATATTTGGAACTTTAACGGTGCGGGCTTCACCGGACGCGGCGTCAAAGACGTGCAAATCCTCATTTCCAGCAGCACCAGCGGAGCTTTCACCGCTCTGACCACTGAGCAGTTCACCGAAGCCACCGGATCAGCCGCTCTGCCCGCCCAAGTGGTGCCCTTCACCGGAGCCTCCAACGTCCGCCGCGTGCGCTTCAGCATCCTGTCCGCCTGGAGCCCAGCCCCCAACGAATACGTGGGCCTGAGTGAAGTGCGTTTCCAGGGCACCGCTGTGCCGCTGAGCAGCAATGCCGATCTCGCCGCCCTGACAACTACCGCTAACGGCATGACGCCGAACTTTGCCGCAGCCACCACCAGCTACAACGCCACTGTGCCCAATGCCACGACCGGCATCACCGTCACACCCACCGTCGCCCAGCCAAATGCCACGGTTCAGGTGGAATTTGTGGCCGTCGCTTCGGGAACTGCCAGCGGCAACATTCCCCTCACTGTCGGGACAAATACCATCACCATCATTGTCACCGCCCAGGACGGCACGACTACGAAAAACTACACCCTCGCTGTGACTAGGGCGGCTCCGGCCATCCCCCCGAGCGGAAATGTGCTGACCCCTACCGTGATCACCACGTCCCAGTGGTCACTTAATTTCGATGGCTGGAAGGACAACATGGTCAACGGATTGGGTCTCATCGGCTCAGGGTCAGATGAAACAAAGCTTCACGATGCCTTAAGTAACGCCTTCACCATGTGGCACGCCGGGCCACTCGCTGGTGGCATCTCCGGCGGAATCACCGGAACCCCTCCCTCCGTGGTCAGCCAAGCCATCGAGTTCGACCTCGGTGCCAACCACAACCTCACTGGAGCCCACGTCTGGAACCTGAACCAAGCCGGAGCGCTTGGACGTGGGGTGCGCGGTGTGGAGATTTTCATTTCCCCCGATGCCAGCGGCACTACCACTTGGACATCCGTAGGCACCCAGGAATTCACTCAAGGTACCGGCGAACCCTTGGCTGCCCAGGCCGTCTCCTTCACCGGCCCCAACGCCCGGCGCGTTCGCTTTGCCATCCAGTCTGCCTGGAGCGGAGCTGCAAATGAATACGTGGGCCTCAGCGAAGTCCGCTTCCGCGGCGGTTTTGCCCCCGTCACCGTGGATGGCACCAACCTCGGAGCCATCCCAGACAACAATCCTACGGGACGCGAAATCCTCTTCAACGTCGCCGGAGCAGCCGGCGTGGTGAAGACCGTGAGCACGCAGTTCACCTTCAATCCGGCCCACGTCTGGATGTCCGACCTGCGGATCCAGCTCATCGCCCCCAACGGCACCAGCGCGTGGATTTATCAGCCGAGCGAAGGTTGGAGTAGTGATCTGCTCGGCCCCTACACCATCGCCGATACCGGCACCGACAGCCTCCAGACGGCCGCCACCGGCCTTGCCGCTAACGCCGCGCTCGCCTCCGGCACCTACCGCGCGGCCAACGGAGCCACCCTCGTCTCTCTAAACCTCAGCTTTGGCGGCACCTCCCCCAACGGCACCTGGAAACTCAGGTTCGCAGATTTAGTCGCCCCGGACACCACCAGCGTCAGCCAAGCCAGCCTCACCCTCACCACCGCCAACCCCGGGAAAACCACCATCCAGCGTGAAACCAACGGCCACATGACGCTCAACCTCATCGAAGCCGACTCCAGCGCCAACTACGACCTCATGCGCAGCACCGACCTCCAAAACTGGACGCTCCTGGAAAGCAAAACCACCACCGGCAGCGGCGCCACCACCCACACCGACACCGCCCCGCCCGCCCCGAAAGGCTTCTACCTCTACATTCCTAGGCCATAGCCACCGATCGCCCCGGGTCTGGGGTCCTGGATTGCTTGGATAAAATCAATTTTCCAGGACTCACCCGAATGGCACTCACTTAAGACCGGTGTTCGTCCACCAACCTCTTGCAGTCCAAGGATGGCGGATTCCCGAGTCATCCGTGGAATGGCCTGAATCCCTTGATTTTGTCGCTAAAAACGTCGGGCCACGATGTTTCCCTTCGGCTGGCAGACGCGAGTGAAAACCAAGGAATATCAACGAAGAGGTCGCTTAAGTGAGTGCCATTCTACCCTGACCCCGTTTATCTATCTTGCCGGCGAGGGAGCCCGTCGTGGCGGCGGTGTCAGCGGCATCGCAGGCCACAACGCGGCGATGGCCTTGATTCTCCGTCGTCCATGATCCGTGGTTGACATGGGGGATCGGGGAAGCAGTTTGGCGGAATGAGACGGTGCATGGGATTGGTCTTCCCGGTGGTGCTGACCGTGGCGGCGGGCTTGGCATTCGGCGACACTGGGTCTTCGGATTGGCGACTTGAATTGCTGAAGGAAGAGGGGATCTCACGGGATCCTGCAAAACTCAGGGAGATCCAGGAGGGCTTCTCACTGTCGCGGGAGCGCGTTGTCGCGGCGGTGCACAAGCTCGGAGCGGAAGAGTTCAAGGTAAGGGGGGCTATCACATCGGCGTTTCGGTCGGAAAGGTCCGTGCGCTTTTCCACCCGGGCTATCAGGGTGGGGGATTCCGTTTCGAGCAGACCGACAGCCACCGCGGACTCTCGACCAACGCCGCGATGGGATTCGATCCGGCTGCCGGTGCGCTCCAGCGGATGAGCATCGGGGTGAGACGCCTCGCCGGCGACAATGTCGAGTTCGACGTCAAGATCATCTCCGCCGACGGAGCCAAGGTGTTCGTCAATCGCAAGGTGGTGGCCGCCGGCTCGACCGGCAAGCTGGACGCGATCAGGCTGGACCGCAGCGGCCGGAGCGGCGGGGACGCTTTGTTTGACGATCTCGTGGTGGATCTTGGCGCGCCCTGACCGGGCTGACCCGGTGGAATGATTGAGAAAATATCTCGAGAGCGGTGCCGGGATCCAGCCTGAGCCGCCTTACCTGAAATCCTTGCTTCCCGTATCCAGCGGGCAGCCTTGAGGAGGGTTTGTGGTGCGATTGCTGCGGCGATCCGCAACTCGTTGAAAGCTCGGCCCGCTGGCGTCGTATGAGGGAAGCCATCCATGAAGAACCGCATTTTCACCGCCATCACGATTCTTGCGCCGCTCGTCCTGCCACCGTCGTCTCCTGCGGCGGAGCGGCCGCCGAACGTGGTCTTCTTCCTCGTCGATGATCTCGGCCAGCGCGACCTCGGTTGTTACGGCAGCACCTTTTACGAGACTCCGAACATCGACCGACTGGCGAAGGACGGCGCGAAGTTCACCGACGCCTACGCGGCATGTTCGGTCTGCTCGCCGACGCGCGCGAGCATCCTTTCCGGCCAGTGGCCGCAGCGCACCGGCGTCACCGACTACATCGGCGCACCGATGACGCCGGAGCAATGGAAGCGCAACACCAAGCTGCTGCCCGCGCCCTACGCAGACCGCCTCGCGCTCGACTCGCCCACGCTGGCGAAAGCCATGAAGGCAGCGGGCTACGCGACCTTCTTTGCCGGCAAGTGGCACCTCGGCCCGGAGGGGTGGTGGCCGGAGAACCAGGGCTTCGACATCAACATGGGCGGCCATTCCGGTGGCGGCCCCTACGGCGGCAAGGGATACTTCTCGCCTTATAACAATCCGAAATTGAGTGACGGGCCGGCGGGCGAACATTTGCCCGACCGCCTCGCCAGCGAGACCGCGAAATTCATCGAGGCTAACAAAGACAAGCCGTTCTTCGCCTACTTCCCGTTTTACTCCGTCCACACGCCGCTGATGGCGCGCGAGGATTTGCGGAAAA
>JAIFNK010000144.1 GCA_020047775.1 Akkermansia sp.
GATGTTGTTGTGCCGGATGGTCGCGCCCGCCATGGCGTGGACGGTGCCACCCAGGTATTCATGTTTGGTGTCGCTGATTTCCTCGCCTGCGAGGTAGTCACTCACCGTGATGGAATCCGGCTGTCTCAGTGCGGTCATGGCGGGACGGTAGCAGGATGGGTGCGTGCTGGCAACCTGCGGAATCTCTGGCTCACGTCAGATCGATACCCACCAGGTCCCGGTCCCCGCGGGCGGATTCCAGGAACGACTCATCCATTTTGATCGCCTGCTGCAAGTGGCTGCGGGCGCGGGGACCCTCTCCTAACGTCCAGAGATAACAGGCGAGATTGTAATGGAAGACGGCCATTTCAAACAACGTCTTCGGTCCGCGCAGCAGTTGGTTGCAAGCGGCCAGCGTGTCGCCCGTTTCATGGAGGCAGTAGGCGGCGCGCAGGAAAAACTCCGGTTCGTCCTCGGCTTTCAGGCAGAGCAGGCGGGCGGTCTCGGAGGCGGCGTTCCATTGCTCGCGCTCCATTTGCGCGGCCAGTTTCAATTCGAGGGGTGCCCGCAGCCGCTGGACCTCCGCAGGCAGCGCCTGGAGTTCATACAAGGCCTCATCTGCGAGACCCAGTTCCAACCATCCGGCTGCCGCACGTAACGTTTTTGTCACCACCATTCGCTCGAAACTAGGACAGGCGGGACCCGGTGGCAATCATTCAGCTGCTAAAAATCAACTGCCCGGGAAGATGGGAGGAGCCACCACCCCCGGGAATTGCCCGAGACCTTCCGGCTCCCGGAAAAAGAGACTTGCCGGAATTCGTGAAGAGTCGTATTGAATCGTCCTAGACGCAGTCATCGTGTCGGAAGAAAGCATTTCCTCCCCCGCCTTGGCATGACGATCCCCGGCACCCGCCGCTCAATGATTTCACAGGAACGATACGATTTGAACCCCTCAGCCGATCTTTTGGATCGGTTCCGACCCGCTGTCTTCGATTCATGATCCGGCGCTTGGTCTATCGTTCCGTACCCATCTTCGCACCGATATCGTGCGGCGGCATTGTCCGTCCGTGCATCGGCGTGTCGCAGCCATCCACTGGAGGACAATACCATCGCTAAGCCACAAAGAGATCCAAACAGGGGTCGTTACCGCGATATGACGCGGATCAACGACCGAATCCGCGCCCCGAAAGTCCGTGTCGTCATGGCAAATGGCGACCAGCTCGGCGTCATGAGCTCGCGCGAAGCCCTCGCAAAAGCCCAATCGCTCGGCCTCGACCTCGTCGAAATCGCCGGCCAAGTGGACCCGCCGGTCTGCAAAATCGTCGATTACGGGAAATACAAATACGAGCAGGCGAAGCTGAAGAAGCAGAAGTCAAAAAGCGCCACCCGCATGAAGGAAGTGAAATTCCGCGTGGGCACCGGCCAGCACGACTACAACATCAAGCTCGGTCGCGCCGAAGGTTTCCTCGACACCAATCACAAGTGCCGCTTCGTCCTGCAGTTCCGCGGTCGCGAAAACGCCCACAAGGATCTTGGTTTCGTGGTGCTCAACCGGATCATCGAAGACCTCAAGTCGATGGCGCAGGTGGACCAGGCACCGCGACTCAACGGCCGCGCCGTCGCCATGATCCTCTCACCGCTTCCAGCCCATCAGCGCAAGCGCAAGTTCCACCTGTTCCATGGAGAACTGATGGAAGAGGATGATTTCGAAACGGAAGAAGGCGCGGATGAAGAAATCCCCGACGACGACTTCATCCCGGATGAAGTCGCCGACGAGGTTTCCGATGAAGCACCTGCTCCCGAGGAAATCGAAGAATCGCCCAAGGCTTGATTTTTCATCGGGCTGCGGTGGTTGGTTTCCGACCGCCACAGCCTGAATCACCCTTGGCATGGCGGTTGAAAAACCGCCGCCACTGATCCATGCTCTATCTCTTTGATATCGATGGCACGCTGGTCGATACCGGCGGTGCGGGAATGGCGGCCTTGAAGGAAGCCACCCGCGAGATTTTCGGCCATGACGGGCCGGCCCTCGACCTCGCCGGCAGCACGGACCTGGGCATCATCGCAAACATCCACAGCCACTTCGACGTCGAGCACACCCGCGAGCGGTTCGACGCGTATCTGGAAATTTATCTGGACCGCCTTCACTGGAATCTCGCCCACGGCGGATTTCCCGGCCGGGTGTATGACGGGGTTCCGGAGCTGCTCGCGGAGCTGGGCAATCAACCGCAATCAGCCGTCGGTCTCCTCACCGGCAATGCCGCCGGCGGCGCAGCAGCGAAGATGCGCCACTTCGGCCTGGCGGAACATTTTTCCTTCGGTGCCTATGGTTGCGATCACGCCGACCGCAACCGTCTCGGCCCGATCGCTCTCGAACGGGCCTTCCTGCATGCCGGAAGATCCTACAGCCCGCACGAGACGTGGATCATCGGCGACACGCCGAAGGACATCGCCTGCGCCCACGCCATCGGCGCCCGTTGTCTGGCGGTCGCCACCGGCAGTTTTTCCGCCGCGCAACTCGCCGCGCACGGGGCGGATCAGGTGGTGGAGTCGCTCGAAGCGGCCATCGACTGGAATTAGGTGGATTTGCGGAAATTTTCGCAATTCAAGGCGTGCATGCGCCGTTAAATATTCGATTGTTACCAAGTTCTTATCAATCCCATCCAACACCATGAATACCCGTCGTGATTTCCTGAGCAAACTTGCCGTCTCCGCCACCATGCCAGCCATCTGGTGCGGAAATGCCTTCGCCCAAACACCGCCGCCGCCGGTCAAACTCACCGAGGCCGACCCCATGGCGGTCGCTCTGGGATACAAGGAGGACACCACCAAGGTGGACGCCGTGAAATACCCGCTCCACAAGCCGGAGCAGAAATGCAACAGCTGTGCGCTCTATACGGGCAAGGCTGGCGACGCGACCGGTCCCTGTGCCGCATTTGCCGGCAAGCTGGTTACCGAGGCCGGATGGTGCTCCGTCTGGGCGAAAAAGCCGGATCCCGTGAAGCCATAAGGCGGCCATTCATTTCCAAGCCGGCCTCCATCCGTCCCAACCCGGCGGCTGGAGGCCTTTTTCGTGAATGAACCCATGATCCCGGAGTCCGCGAATTTCCCGTCGCATTCCCGCCGGGATTGTCTATCTTCGCCGCAATGAGTTCCCCTCCGGCAAGTTCCAATCGAGACCAGTGGCTGGCCCTGTCGAAGCGGGTGTCCCGTCAGGTAAACCTTGCCTGGTGGCTGGAGACGCTATCGGCTCCGTTGCTGATCGCCGCCTTGATCGGCGCGGCCGGTTTGCTGGTCGTGAGAAGGGGATTTCCCCATGCCGAGCCCTCGATTCTGGTCGCTTCCGTCGGTGGCATAGTGGTTTTGCTGGGACTCGCCTGCTGGGCGTGGGCGGCCCGGAAATTCGAACGCCCGGAGCAATCGCTGGTGAGAATCGAGGCGGCCATGGGCTTGAGAAATTCGCTGTCCGCCGCAAGTGCGGGGGTGGCACCGTGGCCCGCGCCAATGGCCCGGATCGACGCGGGGCTGGCCTGGCAATGGCCGCGCTTGGTGGTTCCGCCACTTGGGGCCCTGGCACTGCTGGCTGCCGGGATGCTCATTCCAATGACGGCCCGCAGCTTCAATGGGTCCAATGCGCCGGAGCAACCGCAGGCTTGGAAGCAACTTTCCGCAGAACTCGACCAACTCACGAAAGAGGAGGTGGTTGACGAAAAATACCTGGAGGAGACCCGCCGGAAATTGGAGGAATTGAAATCCCAGGAGGAGGAACAATGGTTTAGTCACTCATCGCTGGAAGCCACCGATTCCTTGAAAAAGGCCCATCGTGCCGAGGCCGAGCGCCTCGAGCGGGAGTTGGGTCGCGCGGAAAAAGCGCTGGGAGACCTGGAAAAAAACGCCGACTCCGCCAATCCGGCGGAGAAGAACCGGATGATGGAGGAGTTCGACCAGGCGCTGCAAGGTCTGCAAAACGGCGCGATGAAGCCGAACCCCGCGCTGCTGGAGCAGATGAAGCAGCTCGATCTGAAGGACATGGCCAACATCACTCCGGAGCAGATGCAACAACTCCGCGAGAATCTGAAGAAGAACGCCGAAGCCATGAAGGGCGGCCAGGGCAAGGGCGAGGACTGGTCCGATGAATTGCTGGCAGGCGATGGAGAAGGCGAGGGGGAGGGCCAAGGTGACGGTGAAGGGGAAGGGAAAGACGGCGGTGACGGCGACGGTGACGGCCCGGGACAAGGCGGAGTCAACCGGGGGCCGGGCCACGATCCCAAGTTGCTCGGTGCCCAAAAGGACCGGGCGGAAACCGGAAAGCTAACCGGCCTCGAAGCCAAGGATCTATCAAAAGCGACGCCCGGTGACCTGCTGGAACTCCAGGACGGCGAGCACGACGTGGACAAGTCCCAATCCGCCGCCAGCCAGGGCGGCGCCACCGATGCCACCGGCAAGGGCGGTGACCGGGTCTGGCGGGATTCACTCGATCCCGCGGAGCAGCGGACCTTGAAACGGTTTTTCGAGTGACGTGGCCTAACGGGGGCGCGTCATTTTCTCCGGCGTCAACAGGTCGTCCAGCTGCTCTTTGCTGAGCCAGCCTTTTTCCAACACCAGGCTGTAAACGCTGGCCCCGGTAGCCAGCGCCTCCTTGGCGATGGCGGCGCTGCGCTCGTAGCCGAGCACCGGATTGAGCGCGGTGACCAGGCCGATGGAATTCTGCACATACGCCAAACACCGCTCGCGGTTTGCCTCGATGCCGGAAATGCAGCGGGTATTCAGGGCGATGGCGGCGTTTCTCAGAAGCGTTAGCCCGAAGAACAGATTGAAGGCGATGATCGGCTCCGCCATGTTCAACTCCAGTTCGCTCGCCTCGCAGGCCATGGAAATGGCCACGTCCGCGCCGATGATCTGATAGCAGACCTGGCTAACCATCTCCGGGATCACCGGATTCACCTTGCCGGGCATGATCGAGGAGCCCGGCTGCATCGCGGGCAGGCGGATTTCATACAACCCGCAACGAGGACCGGACGAGAGCCAGCGGAGGTCGTTGCAAATCTTGGAGAGCTGGACGGCGGCGGTTTTCATCGCGCCGCTCATCAGGGAAAACGAACCGCTGTCCTGGGTGGACTGCACGAGGTTCTCCGCAATCCTAACCGGCAGTCCGCTCACATCGCTGAGATACATGGTGCAAAGTTCCGCATAGCCCGGCGGGCTGTTGATGCCGGTGCCGACGGCGGTGGCACCCATGTTGATGTCGAGAAACTCCTCCGCCGCCCGCTCGATGTAGCGGATGCCGTCCTTGATCGTGGCGGCATAGGCGCTGAACTCCTGGCCGAGCGTCATCGGCACGGCGTCCTGGTTTTCCGTGCGGCCCATCTTCATGACATCGGCGAACTCCCCGGCCTTGGCGACAAGCGCGGCCCTCAGTTCGCGCAGGGCGGAGGTGGCATCACGCATGGTTAGGATGACGCCGAGTTTGATGGCGGTGGGGTAGGCGTCGTTGGTGGATTGCGAACGGTTGACGTCGTCGTTCGGGTGGAGAAATTCGTATTGCCCCTTGCGGTGGCCAAGGATTTCGAGGGCGCGGTTGGCGATGACCTCGTTCGCGTTCATGTTCGTCGAGGTGCCGGCCCCGCCCTGGATCATGTCGATCGTGAAATGCTTGTGCCACTTCCCGGCGATAATTTCGTCACACGCGGCGACGATGGCATCGGCGCGTTCCGGCCTGACCACGCCGAGGTCCTTGTTCGCCATAGCGGCGGCTTTTTTCACATAGGCCAGGCTGCGCACGAAGTGGCTGAAGTGGTGAAGCGGGATGCCGGAAATTGGAAAATTTTCCATGCCGCGCAGCGTCTGCACGCCATAGTAAGCGGTATCCGGCAGTTCGCGCTCGCCCAGTGAATCGTGCTCCTTGCGCCAGGTCGCGACCACCGGGGAAACGCCGGAGACATAGCGTTCGTTCGCCGCTTGCAGACGCGTGCTCAGCCGCCGCGCAACGTGGCCGACCATCCGATAGAACACCTCCGGCTGCTCCGCCCGGATCCGCTCGAAAACCGCGCGGGGAATCAGCCGGACCTTCACATCCGTCAGCGCCACGCCCGACGCGGAGTGCGGCAGGTCATCCAATAAAACCCCCTCGCCGAATGCGGCTCCCCGCGTGAGCGTGGCCAACCGGGTGGTGCTGCCGTGATTTCCCCGGACGATTTCCACCTCACCCTCCTCGACGATGCCCATCCACAAGCGCGGCATGGACTCGTGAAAAAGATAGCTTCCAGTCGGATAGGTATGGGACTCGCCCTCGCCGATCAGCGAGGCCAACTCGCCCGCGGGGATGGCCATCGTTTCGGCCAGGCGGGAGATCCGGGCGTCGGAGAAAATTCGATCATCGGAAGAATCCATGGCCGGATCTTAGAGCGACCCCGAACTTCCGCCATGAAGAAATCCCAGATTGCCATGGCTGCAGCGGCCTCGGATTCTCCGCCCTCTTCTCCCATAAGGAACGGCGACCTTACTGTCGCCTCTTCCTCATCCTCCCGGTTACGGAAGAAGGGACAATAAGGTCCCTACTCCATATTCCACAAATCCTGATGCGCGGCAGTGCAATCTTCGCCACGCCTTGGACAACCATCCACCCTGGGCACCCGACAAAAAAACGGCCGCCGGGGAGTCCCTTCCCCGGCGGCCTAAATCGTTGCGCCCCACCCACACCCGTAGGTTCGGCAAACAACTGTGCTGTTACACCCTTACATAAAAGAGCAATGACTTGCTGCTTTCAGGGGGATGAGACCTTCAACTTTTGTGAACGTTCAAAGAATTCTAAAAATAGCCCGCATTTTCATTCCCGACACTTGGCACTTGGAAAATCCCCGCCGTTTCAAGACGCTCCGGCCATGTCGCACAGCCACATCGACGTCCGCTACGTCGCCAATCTCGCCCGCCTCGAACTCTCCGACGCGGAGGTCGCCGAATTCCAGCCTCAGCTCGAAGCGATCCTCGGTTACGTGGAAACGCTCTCAAAACTCGACGTCTCCGGCATCGATCCCACCGCCCATTCCACCAACG
>JAIFNK010000203.1 GCA_020047775.1 Akkermansia sp.
TTGGCGGCTTTGGCTTCGGCTCCGGTCAGGGCGAGCGCCGCTTCGTCGAAAAGCTCGCCGGCTTGTTTCGGGTCGCCGCCCGCATAAGCCGCCTTGGCTCTCAGAAATGCGGCTTCGCCCTTGAGAATCGGGGTTCCGGCATTTTCCCGGAGCATGTCGAGGATGGCGAATGCCTGGTCAGACAATCCTTCATCCAAGTACCAGCGGGCCTGCTGATAGAGCGCCCGATGCGTCAACGCGTGCTCTGGATATTCAACCCGTAGCCGGAACAACAGGTGGCGGGATTCGGCCCGCGCCTCCGGGGTGCCGACCTGGTGAAGGCCAACCGCACGGGTGTAGAGGGAAAATGCCAGAAGCGCGGCCTGTTCGCCTTGGTCTGTGTGCACCCGCCAGTCGTGGATATCGACCGCCCCACTGGTGGCGGGGTTGCTCGAAATGGGGCTGATCGCGGGCAGCACGGGAGGGGTGATCCACTGGGCGATCCGTTCGAGCACCGGGTCGGTGGCGGTGGGTTTTTCCGGCAGCCATTGCAGGATACGTTGGAAGATCGCCCCCAAATTCGCCGAATCCGAGTGATCCTGAAGAAACACCAACAGCGATTTCGCGGCTTCATCGGGTTTCCCCTGAGCCTGAATGGCGTCGGCCAAACCGAGTGCCGCCGAATGAGAGAGCGGCAGCGCCTGGCCCTGCGGATCGTTGATGAGTTCTTGGAATCCCGCCTGTGCCTCCGCCGGACGTCCTTCATGGAGAAGGAGTTGCGATTCAAGAAATACAGCGCGCGGGCGGTCCCGGGCGGTGACTTTTCCCGCAGGCGGCATGGCCTGGCGAGCCTCCGCGACCCGCTTGAGATCGAGCAGGATTTCCACTTGGTTGAGCTGGATGCCCGCTGCCACTGCGGCGTCGGCATCCGGGATCAGGGAGGTGAGTGAAGCGAGGGCGGCCTCCGGTTGATCGAGCGCCAGTTGAAGGCTCGCCAGGGTCAATCCGGTCTCGGTGCGATAGGGCGTCGCGTGGTCAGCCAAGCGGTCGGATAGAATTCCGGCGGCCTCCGTGAAACGATTTTGTCCGGCCAGCGCCAGTGCCTTCCAGAACGGGGTTTCCGGATCCTTCGCGACAACCGATTGTCCTAAAATTTCAAGCGCCTCCGTCGGATTACCCGCGCGGATGAGGGACTCGGCGAGACGGAGGGCGACCTGAGATTTTGCCTCGGGCGTCAGCGACGGGTCTGCCAAGCTCTGTCGGAAGTGCATTTCGGCGACTTCCCAGAGGCCGGCGGCGAGCGCCTCATCCCCCTTGCGCGGTGCCGAAGCCTCCACCGGTCCGGCCGTCGCAGACGGCGAGGCAAGCAGGATGACGGGGAAAAGGGGCCACAACTTCATCGGACGGGTGAAACTAAAGGGAGAAAACGCCCATTGCCAGCCTGATCCTTAGGCGCAGGTGCCGAAAAGCCGATCGCCGGCATCGCCCAAGCCGGGCAGGATGTAGCCGGAGGAATTCAGACAGCGATCAACGCAGGCCGTATAAATCGCAAGCTCGGGAAATGCCGTCTCAAGCGAGGAAACCCCCTCCGGAGCCGCGACCAGACAGGCGAACCGGATGCGATTTGCCCCGGCACCCCGCAACCGGCTGACGGCCTCGATCGCGGAGCCGCCGGTGGCGAGCATCGGGTCGAGGATGATGACTTCCTTGTCATCCAGCACCGGCGGGTGCTTCAGATAGTAGGACTCCGCCTCCAAGGTGGTTTCATTGCGCGCCAAGCCGATGTGGGCGACGGACGCCTGCGGGATCAGGTCGAGAAATCCATCGAGAAACCCCAAACCCGCCCGCAAGATGGGCACCAGGATGATGCCGCGGGTCAGTTTGACGCCCGAGGTGATTTCCAACGGCGTGTTGCACGGCACCACGGAGGTTTCGAAATTCGCGGTGACGGTCGGCACCATCAGCGAGGCGATCCGGCGGACCCGCTGGCGGAATTCCGGCGAAGGACACGCCGGATCGCGGAGCCTTGTCAGCTCCTCGGCGATCATGGGATGGTCTACGGTGTGGAGCATGTCACTTCTTGTTGGAGAGCAGTTTCCGGAGATCGCCAATCGGGATATTGAGGGTGTTCGCGGCTTCCTTGAGATCACCGTCCGAGCGTTCGAGGACCCGGCTGGCAAGTTCACGGGTAGCCCAGTCGATGAGGTCCGTACCGGTCGGCGCGGCATTGACCATCTGATCCAGCGCCGCGACAAATCCGGCCGCCGATTTCCGCGGCGCGGAGGCTAACGGGATATCGGCGGGAAGCAGTATCTGGGACGAAGCGAGGGCGCAGGCGCGGGCGATGGTGTTCTCCAACTCGCGCACGTTGCCCGGCCAATGGTGGGATTGCAGCGTGGTGACGGCTTCCGCGGAGATCCGGATCCGGGCCATGCCGTTCTTGCGGGTGATGCGTTGCAGGAAATACTCGGCCAGCAACGGAATATCCTCCATCCGCTCGCGAAGCGCCGGGATTTTGATCTCCACCACGTTGAGCCGGTAGTAGAGATCCTCGCGGAAACGTCCGGCGGCGACTTCATCCACCAGGTTCTTGTGGGTCGCGGCGACGATCCGCACGTCGGTGGTGAGGGTTTCATTCGCTCCGACCCGGGAAAACGACCCGTCCTGGAGCACGCGCAGCAGCTTCACTTGGATCGACAATGGCATGTCGCCGATCTCGTCGAGGAAAAGCGTGCCGCCGTCCGCCTGTTCGAAGCGTCCGGCCCGGCGTGCGATCGCTCCGGTGAACGAGCCTTTTTCGTGACCGAAGAGTTCGCTTTCCAGCAGGTTTTCCGGGATGGCACCGCAGTTGATGGTGATCATTTCCTTCTGCCGGCGCGGACTGTATTCATGCACCGCTTTGGCGACCAGCTCCTTGCCGGTGCCGCTTTCACCGGCGATCAAAACCGGCGCATCCGAGCGGGCGACCCGGCCGACGAGTTTGAAAACCTCCTGCAAGGCGCGGGAAATCCCGATCATTTTCACCCGGCCGTCGTGCTTGGGCATTTCCGCGTCCGGCCGGCCGGCGGTGCGGCGGTCGTCCTGCGTTTGCAGTGCGGATTCGACCACCGGGCGGAGCTCGAATGCCAGCGATTCCTTGCGCAGGACATCATGGGCACCCCGTTGAGTGGCTTCGATGATCTGTCCGGTCGTCGGAAATCCGGCGGTGAGGATGACCAACGTCTGCGGACTCTGCTGAAGAATGCGGCCGAGCAGCTCCATGCCGTCAAAAGGTTCCAACTCCATGGCGGCGACCACCACGCTGACCGGGGTTTTCTCAATCACCTTCAAGGCGTTCGCCGCATTGTCACAGCGCAAAACCCGCAGGTTCTTGGCGGACAGGTGCTTGGTGGCCCAATCCAGAAAATCCAAATCGGGATCGACGAGCAATAAAGTGTCTTCTGAAGATTGATCCGCCATCACGTTCGCACGCGCAGTCAAGCAGGGCGGCGGCGGATGGCACACTAAAAAATTCGTGCGCACCCCCGGATGGAAGCGATTGGCAGCGGGGATGCGGTCCCCAAAGCTCCAATTCCCGAATGAATGCTGCAAATTTCCCTGAAATGGAGGTCTCTGGAAAATCTGGTTGACAGCTACCTTGTGATGCAAGATACATGGTGGCGATGAGCGAAGTGGCCTCAGAACAGGAAACGGCAGCGGCGTTGTTTGAGAACTGGACCGTGCAAATGCGTAAAGGCGTGCTGGATCTTTGTATCCTGATGGCCCTTTCGGCATCGGAGTGGTATGGCTACGCGCTGGTGAAAGCCTTGGTCGCGGTGCCGGGGGTGGGGGTGGCGGAGGGGTCGATTTACCCGCTGCTGGCGCGGTTGAAGCGGCAGGGGCTGGTGACGACCCGCCTGGAGGAATCCTCGGAAGGGCCCGCGCGGAAGTATTACTCCGCGACGGCGGAGGGCCGGGCGCTGGCGCTGGAGATGGAACTCCATTTTTCCGAGATGCGGAGAGGCGTGGCGGCATTTCAGGCAAGCGTGGATTTCACCGGCATTTCATCAAAACCTCACGCGGTTGATGAAAATCAGGGGTCGGCAGCAGAGTGATTTAACAGGAATTTCATCATGAAAAATTGGACGACAGCGACGGAACAGCGATTGGCGGAGTATCTCCAGGAGCGGGCGGCCCGCGAGGGATTCGGGGGGGAGGACGCCGTGGAACTGAAGGACGATCTGCGGCGGCACATCCATGAAGAGGCGGAGAAGCTGGAAGGCGAGGTGATCGGGGTGATGCATTTGGAAAACATTCTCTCCCGGCTGGATGCGGGCTACCGGCCGGTGGGGAACCGGGTTGCGGCGGTGTCGGCTTCGCGGGCGCAGGGAGGATTTCTGAAATGGACGTTCGGGGTGGTTTTACCGCTTGGAGTTTTGTTGTTCGAACTGCTCTCGACGTTTTGCGGCAGCGTGTTTTTCAACCCGGTGCCGACGTGGTGGCACGCTGTGTGGATCGCCCTGGTCCCGGCGCTGAACGCCTGGCTGCTAGTTGGCACGGGCAAGGAATCCACACGCGGCGCGGCGGCGGGCTTCACGCTGGTGACCGCGATGTTTTACGGATTGCTGTTCCTGCCGATCATCCATGTTTCGGTAATCGGGTTGATCCTCTTCGGACTGGGGATGGTCTCGCTGACACCGATTTTCGCAGCCGTCACGTCCTGGCGTATCGGTCGCACGGCGGGAGCGGCTTCGCAGGAGCCGGCGCGATTCAAGACGGGCTGGCGCACGGGTGTTTTGGCTGGCGTGCTCGTGCTGGCATCGCTGGAGGGCCCGGCGCTGTGGACCCGGACGAATCTAACGGCGGCGATGGCGGGTGATAAAAATTCCGCAGCGGCGATCTCGCGGTTGCGGGCGTTTCACTCGGATCGCTCTTTGCTGAAGGCCTGCTACGAAGGGAGTCGCGGGATGTCGATGGCGACGGATATTTCCGGCTGGCTGCTGAGTAGCTGGAGAATTCCGCTCTCGATGGTCGGCGGGCGGGGTTTCGCACCGCTGAATTCGGAGAAGGCCCGGGACGTGTTTTTCCGGGTCACGGGCAAACCATTCAACTCGCTGAAACCACCGGGTGGCACCGGGGGAGGCTGGTTCGGGCGAGGTGACACGCTCGACGATTTCGAGTTCGACGACCACCTGGGTGGCGACGAAGTGGCGGTGCGATTGAAAAATCTGGATCTGAGCGAATCCCGGTTCGACGGGCACGTGGATGCCGCCTCACAGATCGGCTACGGCGAGTGGACGATGGTTTTCAAAAACACCTCAAGCCAGGTCAAGGAGGCTCGCTGCCAAGTGAAACTACCGGCCGGCGGGCGGGTTTCGAGGCTGACTTTGTGGGTGAACGGCGAGCCGCGGGAGGCGGCGTTCAGCTCGATTTCCAAGGTGAAGGCGGCTTACAAGGCGGTGGCCGTGGTGCAGCGGCGCGATCCGGTGTTGGTGAACGTGGTCGGACCGGACACGATCATGGTGCAGTGTTTCCCGGTGCCGGCGCATGGGCAAATGAAGATCCGCTTCGGCGTGAGCGCGCCGCTGGAGGGCGGACGCTGGGAGCTGCCGCATGTGATGGAGCGGAATTTCGGCCTCGCGGAGAATCTGGAAAACGCGGTTTGGCTTCAAGGAAATAGTGAGTTCAGTCTTTCCGGACCCGGGAAATTGCAGGACTCGATTCCCGATGGCACAGGCCGCTCGCTTTCAGCCACTCTCGGAAGTGCCGGCCTGATGTCGCCGGGAACCGCCTTGATTGCCAAATCCCTGCCGGAGACGCCGCCGGTTGTCTGGTGCGAGGATCGCTTCGCCGCGCCCGAGGAGCGGTTCCTGATCCGCGAGCCGGCGACGACGGCTCACCCGGCTGCGGGAAAAGTCGTGTTGATCATCGATGGCTCCGCCGCGGTGGAACAGGCGAAGGATTGGATCGTCCGGGCCATCGGCAAGCAGGCGGATGACGGGTTGATGCTGGTGCTTGCCGACGACCACGCGCGGCGGGTGACGTTGAAGGAACTGGAAGCCTATCCATTCAGCGGCGGTCGGGACAACGAGCCGGCCCTGCGCGAAGGCATCCGCCTGGCACGGGAGTCCGGCGCGCCGATTGTCTGGGTCCACGGGCCACAGTCGGTCGGCCTGTCGCAATCCGAAGCGCTGCTCCAACAGATCGAGCGCGGGAGCATCCGCCCGGTGATTCATGAAATCGAAGCCATCGCCGGCCCGAACCGTCTGGCGGAGGCGATCTATCGAACCGGCTGCATCAAGCGCGGCCCGCTGCTACTCGCGCCGGAGCAGGATTTTTCGCAGTTTCTCAAGAACCTGCAAACCGAGCATCAGGAGACCGGTTGGACTTGGAAGCGCTCCGCCACTTTGGAAAACCTCCCCGGCACCAAGGTCTGGGATCATCTCGCCCGCCTCTGGGCCGCCTCCGCCGCCGAGACGTCGGGCAGTCCGCTCACCGACGCCGCCCGCGCGGAGCTCGCGGCCCGCTATCAGCTCGTCACGCTCTTTTCCGGAGCGGTCGTGTTGGAAACCCAGCAGCAATACGCCGAACACGGACTCACACCGGCCGACGGCAGTGCGACGCCGAGCGTGCCGAACGTGCCGGAACCTTCGACGAGTCTGCTAGTCATCCTCGCCACCGCCGCCGCGGTGCTGCGGAGAAAACGGGAGGCGCAGAACTAACGCATCATCCTTTTTCAGCAGGATCCCCATGAATCCGAACGAACCAGTTCCGGCAGCTGGTAAGAAACAGGATATTTCGTGGAGTCTTTTGGTGCTGACCGGATTCGCGATTCTCACGCCACTTCATTCCCTGGGTTACTGGTACGATTCCAAAGGCGGTTTCGATTATTATACTGCCGCGCATGAGGTTCTATGGATTTTGGACCAACAAGGAGAAGGGGTTTGAAACCCCTTTCTTTACCGAAGCACCGGGAAGACCCTTGCCAGTGAAAGGGGTTGCAAACCCCTTCTCCATAGTCGCATTCGCCTCACTGGGA